>DMYC01000353.1 GCA_003482695.1 Clostridiales bacterium UBA8960 | reverse complement strand
ATCATGTTCTTAACGTAGTCAGCATGGCCTGGACAGTCAACGTGTGCGTAGTGTCTATTTGGCGTTTCATACTCAACGTGTGCTGTAGAAATAGTGATGCCTCTTTCTCTTTCTTCTGGCGCTTTGTCGATATTATCGAAGTCTACTTTTGCACCTAAGCCGTATTTTTCGAATAATACTTTTGTGATCGCTGCTGTTAATGTTGTTTTACCGTGGTCAACGTGACCAATTGTTCCGATATTACAATGTGGTTTGTTTCTTTCAAACTTTTGCTTTGCCATTGTTAGATTCCTCCCATTAGGTATGATTTGATGCTATTTAACAGTTGCAGCATTGCACTGTTATAATACGTGCTAATAAATGTTGACGAGTGATTTCTCAAGCTTTTTCTTCACGCGCTGCAGCGCATTATCAACAGACTTGACGTGTTTGTTCATTTCTATAGAAATTTCTTGATACGATTTCCCTTCAAGATATGCATTAAGCACCTTCCATTCCAAATCACTTAAAACTTCACCCATTTTTTCTTCTATATGACTCAATTCTTCTCTTTTAATAATCAAGTGCTCTGGATTAAGCTCTTTGCTGTTGTTGCTCATAACATCATAAAGCGTACGATCTGAATCATCATCAAATACAGGCTTGTTTAACGACACATATGAGTTTAATGGAATATGCTTTTGACGTGTTGCCGTTTTAATCGCCGTAATAATTTGTCTCTTTATGCATAGCTCTGCGAATGATTTGAACGATGATACCCTGTCAGGTTGATAATCCCGCATTGCTTTAAATAATCCTATCATGCCTTCTTGAATAATATCTTCCCTATCGGCACCAATTAAAAAATACGATCTGGCTTTAGAGCGCACAAAATTCTTATACTTCTTTATCAGTATTTCTTGTGCTTTTGGATCTCCTTTTCGCGCTTGTTCTACGATTATCTCTTCATCGAGATACTCTTCGTGAATCGTATCTGCTAACTCCATCAAAGGTGTCCTCCTACCTGCGAGAAAAGAGTATGGTTATATGGCAATTCATAAAATCATTATATATGATTGGTCTTGACACAGTCAAGTAGACTTACACCCAATAATCATATCACATTATGAAGATCATCCTTTTTTTCTTTGTTTCAGCACCTCATACATGACTACCCCTGCTGCAACTGATGCATTAAGCGAGCTTACTACACCTAGCATCGGTAATGAAACCATGAAATCACAAGATTCTTTTACCAATCTGCTTATGCCATCGCCTTCATTGCCAATAACGACAGCAATACTTCCTGTAAGATTGGATTCAAAGTAAAGTGGGGCACCCATATCCGTTCCTACGATCCAAACGCCAGCCTCTTTCAATTGTTTTATGGTCTGTGTAATATTTGTTACCCTAGCTACGGGGACATACTCAACCGCGCCGCAGGATGTCTTGACAACAGTCTGATTAACAGCTGCACTTCTTCGTTTAGGGATGATGACACCATGTGCACCAACAGCATTTGCCGTTCGAATAATACTCCCTAAGTTGTGAGGATCCGTTATTTCGTCACATATGATTAGGAAAGGCGGTTCATCTTTTTCTTTTGCTATCTTGAGCAAGTCTTCAAGCTCATAATACTCATAAGGTGAAACATAGGCAATGACACCTTGATGATTTTCGCCGTCCGTCATCTTGTCCATCATTCTACGATCGGAAAACTGCATGACAATTTTTTTGGCTTTTGCCAGTTCAATAATCTTTTGCATATTTTTGTCTTTAGAGCCTTCGAAAAATACGATTTTATTAATCTCTCTTCCAGACTGCAAAGCTTCTATCACTGGATTCTTTCCATAAATAATATCTTCTATCATAAACACCTCATCTATAATGCAACATATTTCTCACGAACTTTGATTATCTCACCACATGTCATCGTGCCTTCGGGACATGGCCCGACTAAACATTGAGGCCCTATTTTATCAAATACTGCTCGGGACACTTCTTTAACAAGCTTCAACATCTCGTCTGCCATTTCATGAATTTCCCACTGTGCTCGATTGCAGCATCTATGATTAAAGAAATTAATTAAACTGCGTGCGTTCATCGTTACGACGATTTTTGTCTCGCAGGCATTTGGAAATACAAACCTAGCATCCTCTATTGCCAACTTTTCGGCTAATGCAGACGCTTTTTTTTCAGAATGGCCTTTTTTAAGATAGTCATTCACATAAGTTGCCTCTAAAATATTCACCAGTTTCTCATAAGTCTCTTGATCATGCTTCATGGCATTTCTGAAAATCTCACACGCTTCAACGTTTTTCTCGATCGCGGGCGGAATGACATATTCAAATTGTTCCAGTTTGACATATCTTTGAGATTGTTGAGAATATGAAGCGATTCGATGCCTTACCAGTTGATGAGTCAACACTCTGCTAATCCCATCTATAGCAAATGTAAAACTAATATGTTCAAGCGGAGAAGCGTGACCTAATTTCATCAGTTTGTCTATGAATCGTTGTGCGCTTTCTTCATCTAAACCATTCATAATATCCGACGCACTCGAATGTGAATAGCACAACTTTGCCGCTGCTGCGACAATCTTTTCGGGTTCAGGTGTAAAAGCAATCAAACTTACGTTCATTTCAATCTCCCTTATTGATCTAAATCTCTATATATCTCACCTATCGGAAAAATGCCTACAAAATATCGCCTTAACTTCAAGGTAAACACACCATCAGATTCTATATATTTAATCAGTCTAACTTTCAAAAGGCCGCTTTCGTAAATCGGTCCATCATAGACTTGAGATATGAAGTTTTCAATAACCGTGATATCTTCGCCCACATCAGGTTTATATGCGTCATAGAAATTCGATTTGACCGCCAAAACGATCACCAAAAGAATCGCCAATATGATCAATGCTTTGTCTCTGACGCTGAACTCATGCCTACTCAAAATTTCCACCTCTTCCATGTGCACCCGTTTCCGACTTTGCCTCAGTTTCCAAATAACGAATGCCCGCTTTTATGATTTCAATAATCCGAGACTCATTTTGCGTTAAATGTAAATATCCTATTAAAGCTTCAAAACCTGTGGCATACTTGTAATCGATTAATAGAGCGTTCTTAGGCACCGTCGAGGACTTTTGGTTTCGACCTCTCTTGACGATAATCCATTCTTCTTCAGTCAACAACGCCCTAATGCCATTTACCAAACTCGCCTGAGCAGAAGCTTTTACATATTTAACGGCGCGTTTCGACATTTCATGAGGTGTGAGAACCACTTCATTTACGAGATATGTTCTGATATAAGCTTCGTAGATTGCATCCCCTAAAAAAGCCAACTTTAGAGGATTCAACATCTTAACCGCCTGCTCATCCAACGTATCTTGTCCCATTTCCACAATAAACTGGTTCATCACTTACGCTCTTTTCTGTCTGAAATATTTCACTTTATCACCCGTGCATATGAAATTCGGAAGAAATCCGCGACGACGCCTTCCGAACATGACTTTATTATTTGCAAAGATGATTTACACTGTACATAATCCGCTCTTTTGTCAGTTTTGCTCCGAGTATTTCGATAACAACTGCAATATCAGGGCCATGTACTTGTCCTGTTATCCCTACACGAACCGGCATAAACAAATTTTTACCTTTATGCCCCGTTTCTTTCTGAATTTCTTTTAAGACCAACTTCACAGCATCTGCATTCAGATGTTCTATAGCCATAATCTTGTCAGCGAAATTCAGAAGCAATTCCGGAACATGTGGCATCATCAATATTTCTTTCGCCTCATCGTCCTCGAGTTGGACATCCATTTTGGTGAAAAATGAATTATAGTCTTTTAAATCCTCAAGTTTGTTGAGACGTTCTCTTAGCACTTCCACTATTTTTTTCATTTTGTCATATGAATCATCATATACATCCTGATCACAAAATCCGTTTTCAATTAAATAAGGTTTGCACAATTGTGTCAACTTATCTAAATCATAGTTTTTAATGTAGAGATTGTTCATCCAGTTCAACTTGTCTACATCAAAAACCCCACTTGATTTCGAAACTCTATCAAAAGAAAACTTCTCAATCAAAGTCTGCATTGACATGATTTCTTGCCCATCTTCTGGCGACCAACCGACGAGTGCAATATAATTGATTAGCGCTTCTGGCAAATAGCCCCGTCTTCTAAAGTCTTCTACAGCGACATCGCCTTCTCGCTTACTTAACTTTTTCTTGGTTTGCCCTAGGATGACAGGTAAATGAACAAACTGTGGTGGTGTCCAACCAAATGCTTCATAGGTATATATGTGTTTTGGTGTGGAAATCAGCCACTCATCGCCTCTTACAACATGCGTTATGCCCATGTAGTGATCATCTACAACGACCGCCATATGATATGTTGGAAATCCATCGGTTTTCATCAAAACTTGATCATCCATATCATTTGTATTAACGACTACCGAACCTTTAATTGCATCATTGAATTCAATTTCTCTATTTTCAGGAAGTTTAAGTCTAACGACATGTGCGACTCCAGCTTGAAGCTTAGCCTTTACTTCCTCTTTGGATAACGCTCTACAAAAACCATCGTACTTCGGTGTTAATCCTTGAGATTTTTGAGTTTCTCTGATTTCATCTAATCTCTCTCTAGAGCAGAAACAATAATAAGCATGTCCCTTTTCGACTAACGTCTCGGCATGCTTTTTATAAATCTCCAATCGGTTGGACTGAATATATGGTCCATACGCACCCACTTCATAAATCTTATGGGTATCCTCATCCAAAAAAGGACCTTCATCATGAGGCACACCAGCCCAAGTCATGGCTTCAACCATGCCTTCAATTGCACCATCCACAAGTCTTGTCTGATCTGTATCTTCTATTCTAATCAAATATGTCCCGTCGTTTTGTTTCGCATATAAATAATTGTATAGTGCCGTTCTGAGCCCACCGATATGGACATAACCTGTTGGACTTGGTGCAAATCGCAATCTTGGTTTCATATATAATCCTCCTGTATTTGACCTATTATACTAAAAATCAGAGCCTCTTTCAATGACGAGCTTCATCATGTTCATGATGTTCTGATAACTGTTTTCATCATGTGGCTTTACGCAGTCACTACAATCTTTCACGCCATGCGTCATTTTGAAGTTGCCCCCAC
>DMYC01000218.1 GCA_003482695.1 Clostridiales bacterium UBA8960 | reverse complement strand
CCGCCGATGCCGCCAGTGGCAAAGACTTTGACGCCGGCAAGGTCTGCTAGGATCATCGTAGAAGCGACGGTAGTTGCGCCATCGAGTTTTTTGGCTATGATAAACGGAATGTCGCGTCTTGACGTTTTCACGACATTTTTCGCCTTGCCTAAATATTCGATTTCTTCTTCAGTAAGGCCGACTTTCAGTTTGCCACCTAGTATCGCGATCGTCGCCGGAACGGCGCCATGCTCACGAATGATGCGTTCGACTTCAAGTGCGGTTTCAACATTTCTAGGGTAAGGCATACCGTGTGAGATGATCGTTGACTCTAGAGCAACGACTGCTTTGCCGTTTTTTATCGCTTCTGCGACTTCAGGTTTAATATCCAAGTATTTTTCTAACATGATTCAATCTCCTTTGCTTTTTCAAAAAGTGACGCTTTAGACATCATTGGGTTGATGGTGTTTTCGTGTGATATCGCTATGGCCGATGCGGCGATGGCGAGGTGTGCGGATGCTCTGGTGTTCATTTGCATAACACAGCCAAATCCTAATGCGGCGATGAATGCATCCCCTGCACCAGTGGCGTTTACAATTTCAATTTTCGGCGCTTTTAGGACGAATGACTCGCGGCCATCGCTGACGAAGACGCCTTCTTCGCCGAGGCTGATGAATACTTGCGAGACGCCCTTATAGTGAAAGACATCTGCGGCGCGTTTGGCATCATCTATGCTCGAAATTGGAATACCGGTTAAAATTTCGGCTTCGATTCGATTGGGTTTTATGGTGTGGAAATAGCCGATTAAATCTTTGACTTTTTGGGCTTTGGTCGTCGAGACGGTGTCCAGGAAAAATTTCGTGTCTTTAAATGTGGTGACGATGTACTCGATGACTTCTTTCGGTAGATTTGTGTCGATGACGCAAAGTGATGCGTGTTCGATGATGTGGCTCTTGGCTTTGATGAAGTCGATCGTTATGCGTTCATAAATGTCCATGTGAGAGATCGCAAGCACCATATCATGTGTATGATCCAAAATGGACAGATACGTCGACGTCGCTGCACCCTCAAGGATGAGGGAGTCTTGCATATTTAGACCAAGCAGTCTTGCTTCGTCCAGAATCTTTTGGCCGTAAACGTCATCGCCGATGACTGTGATCAGACGGGTGTTCATGCCCATTCGAACGAGGTTTTCAGCGATGTTGCGTCCGACGCCGCCAAGTGAGATGTTGACTTCACCTACGTTGGAGTCTTTGTAGATGAGTTGGTTTAGCGGTCTGCCCTGGATGTCTATATTCGAGCCGCCGATGACACAGATGTATTCATCTTCTCTGACGATGTAACCCTTGCCAAGGATGTATCCCTTTTTCATGAGGTTCGCGATGTGGACGCCGACTGACGACCGTGCGATGCCAAGTGTGTCGGCAAGCTCGTTTTGCGAGATCATGGGGTTTTTCCTCAGATGCTCAAGGATTTGGTGCTCTCTACCTGTCATGTTTGCCTCCTTGATCGTGATCAAGGGGTCGGACCCCCTGATCATTTGAATCAGGGGGTCCGACCCCTTGATTACTTCGTAAACATTTCTTTAGCTTCTAAACATATGTTATAACTATTTTTGATTATTGTCAACCCATTTGGGGAGATGATAAAAAAAAGGTCACATCATCTGTGACCTTTTGCCATGCCTATTATAAATTTAGTAGCCTAATCAACACCTGAACATGCTTGCGTTTAACTTTCCCCTCAGCCATCATCGTGAAGTTTCTAAGCGGCATTTCATCAATCATCGCACGCACCATGGCGACTTGTTTTTCCTCAACTTGATCGAACATTTTCGCCAACTGGCGCATGATCAATTTATAGACAAGGCCTCCGATAAACGTGTGTTTCATTTCACTCACAGTAGAATTAAGGTGAAAGGTGCCTCGCCTTGAAACGGGCTCATGAACGATAGGCCCTCCGTAAAGCGTTTCGAATGCCTCTTTTGAAACATCCCAACCTGGCTTCAAATCATAATATTCTGGCAAAGCATGTCTCAAATCGTCTTGGGTAGGATCATATTCAGTCGTTGATACAAGCGTCAGCTTCAGCGATTGCTCAATCGCAACTGAAGATCGGCCGATCAAGATCTCGTAAGTCCCCGAAGCTGCATAAAAATCGCTTAAAGACGTGCTAAAGTAAGCAAACGAACGTTTGTCGAGGCTAAATGTCACCGTTTTCGTCTGTCCCGGCTCAAGCGACACTTTCTCAAACCCCTTAAGTGCCTTGTCCGCTCGAAAGATCAAACTCGCATGGTCACGTACATAAAGCTGCACCACTTCCTTGCCGAACCGTTCTCCCTTATTCGTCACATCCACCGAAATCGTAACCGTCTCATCGTCCTTACATTTTTCGTGACTCGACTTGATATTTGAATATTCAAATTGCGTATATGACAACCCATGACCAAACGGGAACAGAACGTCTTCACCAGATGCATCATAATAACGATAGCCCACATAGATGCTCTCTCGATACTCGACACCTTTGGGCCCCATCGGAAACCACCTATGAGAAGCTGATCGATCCACTGAAAGTGGAAACGTTTCAGCGAGCTTACCTGACGGATTGATATCCCCAAACAGCACATCCCAAAGGGCACTTCCACCGGCTTGTCCTGCCAGATAAACCTCGACCACCGCTCTTGCATCCTTAACCCAAGGCATAGCCACAGGTGAACCGTTGCATAAAACCACGACGGCATCCGGCTTAACGGCGAGGACCGCTCGAACAAGCGCATCATGGTCGCTTGGAAGATTGAGATGATCACGGTCAAACCCCTCAGACTCGTATCGATCGGTTAAACCCACCATAAGCACCACACGATCAGAACGTTCAGCAACCCTACAAGCTTCGCGAATCCGTTCATCATCTGCTTGATCGTTCTTCACAGAATAACCTGGTGCATAGAGCGGTTCAAATCCCATTCGATTTACGAAAGCATCAAATGCCGTATCGAGTTGTGTAGGGTTTACTAAAGAACTACCTGCTCCTTGGTATCTCGGTATTTTTGCAAACTCACCAATAATGGCGAAAGTTGTGCCCTCCTCGGCGTCCTTAAAAGGCAGCACATTCCCGTCGTTCTTTAGCAGCACTGTACTTTCAGCAGCAGCCCGTCTCGCAAGCGTATGCTGAGCTTTTTTATCATAAACGTATCCCGGTCTCGCAGCATCCATACTCATCAAAATGATGCGCAAAATGCGTCTGACCGCCTCATCTAGAACAGCCTCATCCAGCAAACCACTTTGCACCGCCGAAACGATTTCTGCATCGGTTGCTCCATACGAAGTCGGCATTTCAACTTCTAGACCTGCCTTCAAACTGTCAACACGCCTGTTCATAGCGCCCCAGTCCGTTACGACAATTCCTTCATGACCCCAACTCTTTTTAAGTAAACCCGTTAACAGTTCTTCATGTTCGCAGGCATAAACACTGTTGATTCGATTATAACTGCACATAACTGTCCACGGTTGTGCGATTTGAACCGCCTTTTCAAACCCCGTCAGATAAATCTCTCTAAGGGCACGTACGTCCACAAAAGCATCGATCGTCATGCGGTTATGTTCTTGGTTGTTTACTGCGAAGTGTTTGAGTGATGTGCCAATGCCTTTTTCCTGCACACCACGAATCATGGCAGCAGCCAGTTCACCTGTCATGTACGGGTCTTCAGAAAAATATTCAAAATTT
>DMYC01000229.1 GCA_003482695.1 Clostridiales bacterium UBA8960 | reverse complement strand
AAGTGATAAGGGAGTGATCAGGGGGTCGGACCCCTTGATCACCCACACAATCACGCGACATGTAAATTGATCAAGGGGTCCGACCCCCTGATCACTTCCCCTGATCACTTCTTCTCTCATCGCATCATTTGTAAATCAAACACAAAAAAAAGTGCCATTAAATCTGCAAATTTATGAAAAAATGTTAACATTTTAGTGTAATATGATAATGAGGCACTCTATGCTTATCACAGAAGGAGGACTTAAATGAGTTATACACTTAACGAAATGACCGTATCACAGTTTCATAAAGGATTAAATGAAGATCACTTCACCACAACTGAGCTTGTACAGTACTATTTAGATAGAATTGAGGCATTAGATCCGAAAATAAGTGCAGTGATTTGCATCAACCCAGATGCGCTGGATGAAGCTGCTAGGCTCGACCAATACTATAAAGAACACGGGCTCATCGGACCTTTACACGGCATACCGATTCTCGTTAAAGACAATTTTGAAACAAAAGACCTCGAGACGACAGCGGGAAGCCTTAGTTTAAAAGGGTTTATTCCCGAAAAAGACGCATTGCTCGTGGATAAAATCAAGAATGCGGGCGGCATCGTCATCGCAAAAGCCAACCTTCATGAGTTTGCGATTTGGGGTGAAACAATCAGCTCAGTGCTCGGACAAACGCTCAATCCATACGACCTGACGAGAACGCCAGGGGGATCAAGCGGTGGAACGGGCGCAGGGATCGCTGCGGATTTTGCCATCATCGGTCTCGGTACGGATACCATCAACTCGGTGCGCTCACCTGCATCGGCCAATAACCTCGTGGGCATCAGGCCAACACTTGGACTACTTAGCCGCTCGGGCATCGTACCATACTCATACACACAAGACACAGCAGGTCCAATCACGCGTACGGTTGTCGATGCTGTTATTGCACTGCAAGTGATGCGCGGTGCGGATGAAGCGGATCCTGTTACACTTATCCAAAATGACCATGAAATGGGCAATTTTATCAGCAGCTTAAAACCTGAAGGTTTGATGAACAAAAGGATTGGTGTATTAAACGCCTTGTTTGGCAAGAGCGACATCCATCAATCGACCAATAGCGCCGTTAGAAACGCCATTGAAAATATGAAAGAAGCAGGTGCCATAATCATCGAACTGGATACCCAGCTGGATACGGATTGGCTCGTCAAAGAAGTCAGCGTGCATCTACACGATTTTAAAGACCATCTCAACCATTATCTAAAGAGTCTTCCATCATATATGAGCTATCACACCATGGCCGAAATATACGAAAGCGACCTAATTCACCCGGGCGTAAAGAGCAACATCGAGCAGGCCATGGCGCTGTCTACAGAGACGCAAGCATACAAGGAGCGCCTTATGAGACAAGACGTAGAGCGTGAAAAACTCACCGCGCTGTTTTCTGAGCATGCACTTGATGCCGTCATTTACCCACACCAGAAACAGCTTGTTTGTAAAGCCGGTTCATCTCAGCTGGAGAGAAACGGCGTGCTTGGCTCGATCACAGGTTATCCGTCCATCTGTATGCCAGCTGGATTTTCGGAACCAGATGTCGATGCGCCGATTGGTGTCCCGATTGGTATGGAAATATTAGGGCTACCATTTACAGAAGAAAAGTTAATAGAAATCGCATTTGGGTATGAAAGTAAATACGGCGTCAGAAAAGCGCCTGTATTGGGATAAAAGGGGGAATGCTATGTTGATTATTGGAATTATTGGGGCTTCGGTATTTTGGATCTTGGTTTTACTTTACTTGATGGGTAGACAAAAAAGAGAGAGCCGCGCCATCAAGCAACTTTTAGAAAAGTACGCACAAGGCAACTTTTTGTCCGAAAACGAACAAAAGTTGAGGTTTGCACATGATATTGAAGTGGATGAAACGATCGGAAAACTTCAAAAGACCATGAAGGAATGGCTATACAACATGCTTTTTTCCGAACTGGAATTGTCTCGATACGCACAAATGCTACAGTCGAACTCTGATGAGTCCTTAAGCCATATGACTTATATCGAAAAACAGATTCACAAAATCAGAGACCATTCAAATGAAATCGCCATGGCATCCATGGAAAATGCATCCGTCTCGGAAGAACTTCAGAGTTCAAACGACCAAATGGTCAATGACAGCCAAGACTATGCTCAGATAACCGAAGATACACTTAAAACGATTCAGGTCGGCCGAAGCAACATCATCGAAGCACTCGCAGGCGTGGATGTCATCGCGACTAAGATGAACAACGCCATGTCGCAAGTCACACAGCTCGAGCAAATGATCGGCATGATTCAAACCATGACGCTTGGCATCACAAAAATTTCTGAACAGACCAACTTGCTTGCGCTTAACGCATCCATCGAATCGGCAAGAGCTGGAGAAGCGGGTAGAGGCTTTGCAGTCGTCGCAAATGAAGTCACTAAGCTCGCTGATGAAAGTTCGAGATTGGCACTGGATATTCAAAAGAGAATTGGTGACATCTCAAATGCCATGAATTCTGTCGTATCCGAAATCAATGAAGGCGTAGAGACCACCATGACACTCAAGAGTTCAAACCAAGAGGCAATTGGGCATCTAAACGCGATGGTTAAAGGCGCCGAAGGCATGCTGA
>DMYC01000363.1 GCA_003482695.1 Clostridiales bacterium UBA8960 | reverse complement strand
ACATGTACAAAATCGCTGGCGAACTTTTACCTGGCGTGTTCCATGTAAGCGCTAGAGCTGTAGCGTCTCATGCACTTTCAATTTTTGGCGATCATTCAGACGTTATGGCAGCTAAACAAACTGGTTTTGCATTATTATCATCAGGTTCAGTACAAGAAGTCATGGATCTTGGTGGCGTTGCTCACTTATCTGCGATTAAAGGTAGAGTACCATTCCTTCACTTCTTTGACGGTTTTAGAACATCACATGAAGTTCAAAAGATCGAAGTTATTGATTACGCAGAGTTCGATAGACTCGTAGACCACGAAGCAATCAATACATTTAGAAACAACGCACTTAGCCCTGAGCATCCAGTTACAAGAGGAACTGCTCAAAATCCGGATATCTTCTTCCAAGCAAGAGAAGCATCTAATGTCTTCTATAACGCGATTCCAGAAATCGTAGTAAATTATATGAACGAAATCAATAAAATTACAGGTAGAAACTACAAGCCTTTCAACTACTATGGTGCACCAGATGCTGACAGAATCGTTGTTGCGATGGGTTCAGTTGTTGAGTCGCTTGAAGAAACAATCGATTACCTCAATGCCAGAGGCGAAAAAGTCGGCTTGATAAAAGTAAGACTTTACAGACCTTGGGTATCTAAATATTTCTTTGACGTTCTTCCAGCGACAGTTAAGAAAATCGCTGTTCTTGATAGAACGAAAGAGCCTGGTGCAGATGGCGAGCCAATGTACAAAGATGTTAGAGCGATGTTCTATGGAACGGCTCAAACACCTATTATCGTAGGTGGCAGATATGGTCTTGGTTCTAAAGACGTTACACCGACACACCTTAAGCGCGTATTTGATGAACTTAAGAAAGATGAACCTGCAAATGGTTTCACTTTTGGTATCGTTGACGACGTAACAAATCTTTCTCTTAATATTGAAGAGGAAATCGTAGCTGAAACAGAAGGCACAATCCGTTGTAAGTTCTGGGGACTTGGCTCGGATGGTACTGTTGGCGCAAACAAAAATGCCATCAAAATCATCGGTGACGAGACTGACATGTACGCTCAAGGTTATTTCTCTTATGACTCTAAAAAATCAGGTGGTATCACAGTTTCTCACTTAAGATTTGGTAAGCATCCAATTCGTTCAACATACCTAATCGATGAAGCAGATTATGTGGCATGCCATAACCAATCATATGTCTATCAATACGACTTATTGAAAGGGCTTAAAAAAGGCGGTACTTTTGTACTAAACTGCAAGTGGAGTACTGAAGAAGTTTCTGCGCTTTTACCGGCTGCGATGAAGCGTTACATGGCTAAAAATGAAATCAAATTCTACACGATCGATGCAACAAGCATCGCGGAAGAAATTGGACTTGGCAACAGAATCAACATGGTTATGCAATCTGCATTCTTTAAGCTTGCTGAAGTCATTGATATTGATGAAGCTGTCAAGTACTTGAAGGAAGCAATTGAAAAATCATACGGAAGCAAAGGTTCAAAAATTGTTGATCTCAACAACAAAGCAGTTGATTTAGGAATCGAAAGATTATCTAAGTTTGACGTTCCAGCTGATTGGGCAAACGCAGTTGATTCTACTGGTGTTGAGGCGAAAGGTGATCCTTCATTTATCGCGAACATCTTAAGACCTGTTACAGCACAAAAGGGCGATGAGCTTCCAGTAAGCACATTCAAAGGATATGAAGATGGTACGTTTGAAGCGGGTACATCTGCTTATGAAAAACGTGGTATCGCTGTAAATGTTCCTGAGTGGCAGATTGATAACTGTATCCAATGTAACCAATGTTCATATGTGTGTCCACATGCGGCAATCAGACCATTCCTTATGACTGAAGAAGAAATGAAGAATGCACCTGAAGGTTATGAAGTGAAAGCGGCAATCGGTAAAGGTTTAGAAGGTTTACAGTACAAAATTCAAGTTTCACCATATGACTGTACAGGTTGTGGTAACTGTGCTGATATTTGTCCATCTAAGACAAAAGCGCTTGTTATGAAGCCTATTGAGACACAAGTGGATGTTCAATCTGAGAACTGGAACTTTGCGGTATCATTACCGGTTAAAGACGATAAAATGCCTCTTAACACAGTTAAAGGCTTTCAATTTGCTCAACCGTTATTTGAGTTCTCAGGAGCTTGTGCAGGTTGTGGAGAAACACCATATATCAAAGCGATTACACAGCTTTACGGCGATCGTATGATGGTTGCCAATGCAACAGGTTGTTCATCGATCTGGGGCGGATCTGCACCATCTACACCATACACTAAGAATGCTGAAGGCAAAGGTCCAGCTTGGGCAAACTCTTTATTCGAAGACAATGCTGAGTACGGTTACGGTATGGCTATGGCTGTTAAAGCGATTACAGCTACTATGGTAGAAAGATTTGAGAAATTGGTTGCGATGAATGTTGACCCAGTTGTTACAGCAGCATTTGCTGAGTGGTTGGAAACTAAAGACGACGCTGAAGGTTCGAAAGCATCTGCAGCAAAAGTACTTGAAGTGATCGCGAACAACAAAGTGACTGATGCAGAAGCAAAAGCCATTTTAACATATGCTGAAAACCATAAAGATTACCTCGTTAAACGTTCTGTATGGATCGTTGGCGGCGATGGATGGGCATATGACATCGGCTTCGGTGGACTTGACCACGTTCTTGCAAGCGGCGAAAACGTAAATGTACTCGTGTTCGATACGGAAGTTTACTCAAATACAGGTGGTCAAGCTTCTAAGGCAACGCCAGTAGGTGCTATCGCTAAGTTTGCTTCGGCAGGAATGCAAGTTAAGAAAAAGGATCTTGGTATGATCGCAGCGACTTATGGCTATGTTTACGTCGCACAAGTCGCAATGGGTGCAAACCAAAATCAATTCTTGAAAGTCATTCAAGAAGCAGAATCTTATGATGGTCCATCACTCATCATCTGCTATGCACCATGTATTGCACATGGTATCAGAACGGGTATGGGAACCACTCAAAGAAGAACAAAAGAAGCTGTTGACGCAGGTTACTGGCACCTTTGGAGATTTGACCCAAGAGTGAAAGCTGAGGGCAAAAATCCATTCTTCTTAGATTCAAAAGCGCCATCTGCAAGCTTTAGAGAATTCTTACTTGGTGAAACGCGTTATACGCAACTTCAAAAGCAATCTCCTGAAGCAGCGGAAAAACTATTCACAATAGCAGAAGAGCAAGCAAAAGATCGCTATGAAGGTTATGTAAGAATGACTAAAATGGAGTTCTAGAAATGGATTGATAAAACGCTTACAGTCGGGTTACCCACTGTAAGCGTTTTTTTTACGGCTTTAAGTTGAAACGCAATGCATAATCGACTACAATATATTTAGACTGGCGAATGATTCGTTTGGATCAGGGAGGTATCAAATGAACTTTATAAGACTTCAAACGCGGCTCAATACGGATGTATATGGTGCATATCGGAGTTTAACTAACCCTGAAAAGATTGTAAAATGGTTAGGACATGAACACGTAGATTTAGTAGGTGACCCGTTTCAGAGTGTCATTTGGCAGAATTATGGCACTGAAGCAAACGCGCAGAAACTCGAGTTTTTTCTGATGAAGTGCGCATCAAAGACGGAATATTGTACCGAAGTTCATTTGTTGATCAAGTTTAGTGCGCCTATGGCATGCACCGATCAAGCATATGAGAAGATTAACAACACCTCTTTGCAGCTTCTTGAAGCCCTAAGAAAACATTTTAACAAAGATTGGGTCATTCAGGATAGAGATTTGACGGCAGGTGTTTTTAGACAGAGTTTTTGATGAGGGGGATATTATGAATAAAAGAGTGATCGGAAAAACAGGTATCGAATCGTCAGTCTTGGGTTTGGGTTGCATGAGACTGCCAATTATAGGTGAAGATGCTTCAAAAATTGATGAACCAAAAGCGATTGAGATGATTCGATACGCTATAGACAATGGCGTCAATTATATAGACACAGCCTACCCATACCATGGTGGCATGAGCGAGTCGATCGTAGGAAAAGCACTAGCTGACGGTTATCGTGAGAAGGTAACGCTCATAACAAAATCGCCAGGTTGGCTGATTGAAACGCAAGATGATTTTTTTAAATTTTTAGACGAGCAACTTGAAAAATTGCAGACGGATACGATTGACATCTACTTGCTACATGCACTCGGCAAAGAAAGATGGGAAATGTATAAGAAAATTGATGTTTTTTCTGCGATTGAGCATGCAAAAGCAATGGGCAAAATAAAGCATATTGGCTTTTCGTTTCATGATGAATTTGATGTTTTCAAAGAGATTGTGGATGGATACGATTGGGAATTATGCATGCTGCAGCTCAATTTCATGGACATGGAGGAACAAGCGGGCATGAGGGGGCTGGAGTATGCCAGTGACGAAGGCTTGCCAGTGATCGTTATGGAACCGCTCAAGGGTGGGATGCTCGCATCGCCATCAGATGACATTCATGCACTTTGGCAGTCTTACCCTGAAAAACGCTCTGCAGTCGAATGGGCTTTGAGGTATGTCGCACATTTTGAAAATGTCAAAGTTGTTTTGAGTGGTATGTCATCACTTGAGCAAATCCGTGAAAATATAGATATTGCAGATAAATTAGAGGTTGGCAACCTTAGTGCAGATGCACTTGCTTTAGTGGAGTCCGTAAAAAACGCTTATAAATCGAAAATTCAAGTGCCTTGCACGCAATGCAAGTACTGCGTGCCTTGTCCTCATGGCGTTGAAATTCCACGAGTATTTACTGCGTTTAATAGAGCGCATATCTTCAATATGCACGAAGTGGTCAAAGAACAATATCATGCCAATTTTTCTAAAGAGGCAAAGGCTGATCAATGTGTTGCTTGTGGTGAATGTGAACCAAAATGTCCACAAAGGATTGAAATTATTAAAATGCTCAGAGTTGTTTCAGAAGCATTCAAAATGGTTGAAAGCCGAGATTAAAACCTCTATAATATGAGGTGCAAGAACACTTAAATATTGAAAGAGGTGGCATTTTGAAAAAAGGGGATTTTTTATGGGCGGCTATTTTGCTTGCTTTCACAGCATTTGTCGTCTATCCGGATACTAAAGTGATTTTCGTGGATTTCACTGCAAGCTATCCTTATGTCAGTGGCTTTTTAAAGTTTGCTTTACTTGCGACGATGGGAGAAATGCTCGTTGTACGTCTTGCGACAAAACAGTGGAAAAAAGCACCTGGTTTCATCTGGAGAGTCGTTATATGGGGATTTTTGGGGATCGTCATCACTTTGATTTTCTCGATTTTCAGCGGTGGGGTTTTAGCATCGCTTGAGAAGGGATTGCTCATCGGAAAAGGCAATAATCTTGCGTTCGCGTTTTTTACAAGTTTGATGATGAACCTAACATTTGCACCATCTATGATGGGTTTTCACAGATTCACAGATACGTATTTGGATCTTAAGTACGGTGAAAAAATCGCGAAACCGACTGTTAAACAAGTTGCAAACAAAGTGGATTGGTCAGGTTTTATCTCATTTGCACTATTGAAGACAATCCCGTTTTTCTGGATTCCGGCTCATACGATTACATTTTTGCTGCCGGCTCAGTACAGAGTGCTTGTCGCAGCATATCTTAGTATCGCACTAGGCTTGTTACTCACCATTTCAAAGAGGAAAAAATAAAATTAGGGGTATTCGCGCGTTTGCGGATACCCCTAATTTAATAAGTGGGTGAGCTTTATAAGTTGAAAATCTCGCCGATGTTTGGAAGGTGAATCTCGGCGGTGTGAGCGGTCTTTATTTTTGAGGACAACGCTTCTCTTGACTCAGCTTCACCATGGTTGACAAATATTTGCTCAACGTTCTTAATAGGACTAATCCAATCCGTTAGGTGGTTTTCATCCGCATGTCCAGAAAAGCCATGTAAATCATGTATGGTTGCTCTGACCAAAATTTCGGAATCGAGAACTTTTACTGCTTTTACACCGTCTAATAACTGTCTGCCAAGTGTCCCTTCAGCTTGATACCCAATAAAGATCAAATGTGTGTTTGCGCGCCACAAATTATGTTTTAAATGATGCGTGATACGCCCTGCTTCGCACATGCCACTCGCAGAGATAATGACTTTTGGGTTTGGGTTGTGATTTAACGCAACAGAGCCTTCAATGGATGTGACTAAATGCAAGTTGTCCATTTTAAAGGGCGCAGGATGATGCGATTTTACGGTGGAACTCATGTATTCAATGTGGTTCTCATAAATTTTAGTCGCTTCCAGCGCAAGTGGGGAATCGATATAAATGGGTATGTTTTTAAGCTTTGCGACACGTTCATCTTGGCAGGTCTTCATGAAATGGTTAAGTTCGAATATGATTTCTTGTGTACGTCCCACTGCAAATGAAGGGATTAAAACCGTACCACCTTGATCGGTCGCCTCGATAAGGATGTTGACCAAATTGTCTGTTCGGTGTTCAACATCTTCGTGTAAGCGACCACCATATGTCGATTCTACGACGAGTGCGTCGGCCCAATCCACTTTTTCAGGAGGCATTTCGAGCAAACTTGTACCATTGCCTAGATCGCCTGAGAAAACAAGCTTTTTCTCAGTGCCATCGACACGGGTGGTGACGACCAGTATGGATGATCCCAGGAGATGGCCTGCACGCATGAATTTAAAGCGAATGTTCTCGGAGATTTGGTGTTCTTTATGATAGTCAATTGGATAAAGATATTGAAAAGAAAGCTGAGCATCTTCTTCAGTGAACAATGGCTGAATCAAGTCAAGCCCGGCTCGCTTTCTCTTCTTATTTTCCCATTCAGCCTCTGTTTCATGTATTTTTCCTGAATCTTTCAACAATATTTCTGCAAGATGGCTAGTTGGTGGTGTACAGAAAATTTTACCTTTAAAGCCGCGTTTTACGAGCAATGGGATACGGCCTGAATGGTCAATGTGTGCGTGGGTTAAAATAATGCTATCAACATCTTCAAGTTTCATGGGAAATTCGCTGAAATTCAGAGCTTCCTCCTTTGGAGTGCCCTGAAATTGACCGCAATCGACGAGTATTTTTTTGTCTTCAACCGTGACAAGAGTCATGGAACCTGTGACTTGACCTGCTGCGCCTAGGAATTGGATTGTCATTATAAACCTCCATAATCGTTATTAATCTATTACTACCCAAATATAAATTAATCTAAAATTTAATATAAAAATAGTGACAATGTTTGTTAAAATAAGAATGTATGATTAAATGGCTAAGGAGAG
The DNA here is from genome assembly GCA_003482695.1 of Clostridiales bacterium UBA8960. Classification (GTDB taxonomy): domain Bacteria; phylum Bacillota; class Clostridia; order Peptostreptococcales; family Acidaminobacteraceae; genus Fusibacter_C. Next base: position 511 of record DMYC01000363.1, on the reverse strand, counting down.
CGATATGACACGAAGAAAATGGGTTGCTGGCATCGTATTAATGGTGTGTATTGTTTTCGGCACGGGTTTTGTAATCAATTATCAAAAGGAAGAGCAAATTAGAAAACATGCAATAGGTGAGGCGCTTGAACTTGAAGAGCTTGAGCGATTGGAGAAAGAAGCCGATGAAAGAGCTGAAGCAGAAGAAAAATTGAGAATTGAAGAAGCGGCTCGAGTTAAGGCTGAAGAAGAAGCAAAAGAGTTGGAGCGGATTAAAGCGAGAGAAGCATCGATCCGTGAAAACACCTATTATATCTCGGCAAGTGGGACCAATCTACTTGATGCACCAAGCAAAAGCGCTAAAGTTATTGAGAAGTTAATGGGTAAATCGAGTGTTTATGTCGTTAAGACCATCAAAAACGAAGATGATGCCGTTGAATATTATGAAGTGAAAAGCGATATTGACGCTCAAATGCCCATGGGTTATGTAAGTGCAAACGAGGTCAAGGATTCTTTGCTTGCGTTTATTGCG
>DMYC01000039.1 GCA_003482695.1 Clostridiales bacterium UBA8960 | reverse complement strand
AGTACCCTTTTTCGATGAGTTCCAGGATTTCGAGTTCACGTGCCGTCAAAGGTTCTGGCAAAGATTGATTGACCTTTGCCCTCTTGATTTCAGGGCTTTCTTCCAGATTGGCTTCTCTTCCGTCGCCATACTCTATGAAAGACAACACAATCCCTTCATCCTCGGCGAGTTGCTTTGCGACTTTGTTTAAGGCTTCCCGTTTGGACTCGCTCTTTACAAATCGCATCTGTAACAATGTAAAATCAATGACACTTAACCTGCGATTTTGAAGGTTTGCCCGTTCTATGAGGCTTTCACAAATTGGCACCAGACGAGATGCATACTTTTCAGGTGACGCAAATTTAAGGATGATTTTCCATTTCATTTCGTCTATATACTCTGGCATGTGATGCTCCAGTTCCATTAAGACCTCGTCTATGCGGTGATTGAGCAGCAACACATCTTTTTCTTGTGACAACCGGATCCACAAATCCATGTCATGGATGGTGAAATTTTCAGGTATCGGGTTTTGAAAGGTATGCCGCTTTCCTTCATTGACACAAAGCTTTGCAGATTCCCATAAGCCTTCGCTCATATAAAGTCGTGCGGATAGCGTGTTGTACTTGTACCGCCAATCCATGAACTCAAATCGATGTCCATAAGTCTTGCTTATCTCCAGTTGCTCAAATGCGAGTGCGATTTCTCCTCGATAAGCGGCAATCATCGCGAGGTATAAGTGGTAAGTTGCAAGTAAGATGGGCACGATTCCTTCTCTAACCACTTCATCGATCGCCTTTTCTAAAAGCAATTGCGCTTTTGACAGCAGTCCTTTTTGAATGTAAAGATCCGCAAGTACCCATACAAAGGCGTTCTGAATTAAGGGACTCAAAATGCCACGTGTCTCTTCCTTCACTTTCAACATAATTTGAGTCGCTTGATCCAGGTCCCCTTTTCCCCAATGGGCCATCACAACAAATGTGTCGATCAACCACTTTTTCTTAAAGGCATGTTTCTCCGCTAAGTGCTTCAATTCTTCTGCAAGGTGCATGAGGGTGTCATATTCCCCTTTTACAGCCGCGATATAAGCCATCGCGTTCATCAGCGTCACAGGCAGTGCCTTTGTTTCTTCAATGTCATTCACCCACACTTCGCTTTGATCAGGGTCATGCCGCCACAGGTCATACAACTTTTGTGCCTGTGTAAACCACGGTTCGCACCCTTCTGTATCACCGCTATCTAAAAGTGCCCATCCATACCCCAGTGAAAGCATCGGACTGCGCTCTATCATTGCCTTTGGCAAGCGTTTAGCCATTTCCAGCCAACTTGAGGATTTGAGTGACATATCCATTGGCGCCCAGAGGACTTCGATCAAAGCACCTGCCGCCTCAAAACACGTTCCGTTCAAATAGTAATCTATTGCCTCTTGAACTCGCCCTTGACGATTGAACCAATCGCCGGTTCTTTCGTAAAGCGCGGGCACAGAATATGCATCAGTCAAACTGAGGCGTCTACGCAACAGCTCCCTAAAGAGATGGTGGTATCTGAACCAGGCGTGATCGGATTCCCATGAAATCGTGAAACTATTGGACTTTACGAGACTCTCGATAATCCTCATGGAATGCCCTGGAGACAACTCCAGCACTTCATCACAAAGTTCGGGTGAAAAGTACTCGAAAATGGACGTCTGAAGCAAAAATGCTTTCACCTCAGCTGAATGACGCTCCAAAACTTCTTCTAGCAAATAATCCATAATGTAATAGTGGCTCCCACTAAACTCTGTCACAAAGCGGTCAATATCATCAGCACCCTGCAAAGTCAAGGCCGTAAGCTGCAAGCCCGCAATCCACCCCTCCGTACGTTCATAAATGGTCTCAAGCTGTTGTTCAGTCAATGGTTTGTCTAAATATGCAGTAATCAAATCATTTGCTTGCGCCATCGTAAACCTAAGCTCTGACATGCGAAGTTCAGCCACTTTTAGCTTTAGTCTCAGTTTTGCAAGGGGCAACGGTGGATCTTCTCTGGAAATAAGGCAAAGTCGCATCGACTCTGGAAAATGTTCGATTATTGTTTTCATGAATTTATGAATCATCTGATCCTTGATGAGATGGTAATCATCCAAGACGATAATATAGGGTTGTCGCACAGTTTGAAGGAGACTGGAAACGGCTCTAATCACCGCCTCGTCATCCAGTGTTTGTCGAGCTTCTAGAAGCTGCATCATCTGTTCGGAGATTTTGGCATCCACGCCCTCAAACCCGGTTGCTAAATAGGTTAAAAACTGCCAGAGGGTATTGTCCCAATCATCAAGCGCATACCAAATGTAAGGCTCTTTCTGTGACACCAACCACTGACTCACCAGTGTGGATTTTCCCGATCCTGCTTGTGCCGAGACGATAAAAACCCGCGCATGATCAAAGAGCGCTTCTGCGTCGGGCTTTGTTATCAAATGAAATGGCAAATTGGGCATCTGAAGTTTAGCGGGTATAACCATTTTTGTCATATGACCTCCATTATTGATGCGGTTTTTATCGCTCAAATATGTTTTTTTACCCTATACCCCACACTGACGTTTCTATGCAAGGCCCACATCAGTTCGCCAATTTTTTCCACATTCTGTCCAATCTCTAGTCATGATTTATGGTAATCGCGACATTGCCTGTTTTTACACCTAAGTCAACATACGTATGTGCCGCCACTATATCTTCCAGCGCAAATGTCCGATCGATGACGGCCTTCAACTGCCCTTCCTCGTACATCTGGTTCAGTAGATTTAGAAAAGCTTTACGTTCTGATGCCACGCCGTATCCAGCGACTGAGATGAAGTTGCCACCGGATTTCAGCATCTTTTCAACATCCCCTTTTTTGATTTTCCCAACGGCATCGAAAATGATGTCGTACTGTTTTGTATGCGCTTTAAATTGGTCCGTTTTATAGTCGATGACATCCGCAGCGCCAATCTCAACCATCTTCTCCGCATGCCTTCCGCTACAGACGGCTGTTACGGTTGCGCCTAGATATTTAGCCACTTGTACGGCTGAAGATCCGACGGCACCAGATGCGCCATAAATCATGACGTCATGTCCACTCTTAATCCCCGCTTTGTTTAAAAAATGAATCGCCGTCGTTCCCCCAAAAGGCAAAACAGCGGCCTCTTCATAGCTTGCCGACTGAGGTTTTAGTGCCATGCAGCTTTTTTCACTTAACGACGCGTATTGCCCATGTCCACCGAATCGCATACCCGTCATGGCATACACTCTGTCCCCAACTTTAAATAGACTCACATCTGAGCCCACTGAAACAACTTCTCCAGCCAATGCCACTCCAAGAATGGGTTTTCTAGGTTTAGTCACACCCAGCACCATTCTAAGTGCTGTTCGCGTTATCGGATCTGCGATGAGTCCTCTGACCCGCACATCCCCCGAGTTCACCGAACTTGCCATCACTTTGATCAGCACATCCTTTTTCCCGATTTTCGGGGTTGGTACATCCATCACGCTTATCTTCTCAGGCGCACCATATCCTAAACAAACTGCCGCTTTCATAAGCCACCTCCACTTTTGATTTCATCATATCATTTACAGGGAGGGCACGGTACATACTAAAGTTGGTAAAAAAAATGATCATGGGGAATGATCAGGGGGTCGGACCCCCTGATCATTCCCCATGACCATTTTTTGACCATCTTCTAC
>DMYC01000415.1 GCA_003482695.1 Clostridiales bacterium UBA8960 | reverse complement strand
TCTTGATTTATCTTCTTATCTACTTTTACGCGATACTCTTTATCATGTTGGTTTTCTTCTCTTAGTATTTCATTGACGATCTGGCCGTCACTTGTTAATAAAATCAGCCCTTCAGAATCTTTGTCAAGTCTGCCTATTGGAAAAATGCGTTCGTTATGGCCGATATAATCGATGATATTGCCTTTAATATGCCGCTCAGTTGTACATGTTATACCTGCTGGCTTATTGAGTGCGATGTAAATATGCTTCTTCTTCATTGCGATTTTTTTGCCTTCTACTTCAACTCTATCTTTTTCACCGACTTGTGAACCAATATCGGCAAAGCGTCCATTGATCTTTACTTTTTTTGCCAAAACCAAAGCATCTGCTTCTCGCCGAGAGCAGTAGCCTGAGGCGCTTATAAATTGATTGATTCTCATAATATCTCCTAATTAATAGTATCTAACTCATTATACCCATAAACGCAAAAAAACTCTCGTTTTTTATTAAACAAGAGTTTTGTGTATGTGTCAATTAGCGAGCGAGTAATGGATCATTTTGCTTTCTCTGACGAGATTATAACCTATATAACCATTCTCAATCAATTTCTTCTGCTCTTCAATACGATCCATTTTCAGAAGATGGAACTCATTGATCATTTTCATGTCGTTTGACAAGTCTTTATGCAATATGAAGCGCCATATGCCATTACCTGTTTCTTCCCCATATTTCCTTTTCAAAGCTCTGATGTTTAATCCTGCAGACATGATATTATAAAGACTAAATAAATTGTAGGGTGAGACTGTACACATAATATGCTTCATATCCATAGGTTCGATTAATTCGATCGCTTTACTGAGTGTTAAGGTTTGAAGTTTGTTTCCTCTATAATCTGGACTTACAAGTGTCGTTTCAAGATGAACAACTTTATCTAGGTCTCGGTTCATCAAATAGATATCATTTCCCAAATTTTTATTTGAGTTACCTGGAAAACTGATATAACGATACGATATCAATTCATCTATTGAATTATAGACGCCAATAATCATAGCGCCATTATAAAGATCCTCTAGCATTTCCTGTTTTGTGTCCTTATAGAGGACTTCTTTATTTGGTAAACCGTTATAAACAAGTTCTTGCAAATTGACGACTTGATTTATATCTTTAGGGTTTACAAGTCGCATCGTATAACTCTCTAGTTGACGCGTGTTAGATTTTCTGTTTATGAGATAACCTTGGTTTATAATCATTGAAGCCCTCCTTTCTGTGGAAATTTTCCACGAAAACTAGTCGTCATCTGACAACTTTGAAAACAAGTGAAGTTGTCACAATTATACACTAACAACCTGCGCTCGTCAATAAGGTTGTTTGATTTTTTATTTTCGTTCCACACAACAGATGATATAATGGTAAGAAATGAGGCGTGTTTATGAAAATGCGCTCTACAGGAGGAAGTATGACCGAGCCAACACCAAGAAAAGTAAAGCATCCTGAAGTAAGTATAGATGGAAGAACTTATTTGCGTATACCTATAAAGACACATGTCATCATGAAGGATGATCTATTGCTTGACGTGATCAAAAAATATGCAAGCGAACAAATCAATGTAGGCGATTTGTTGTTTGTCACTGAAAAAATAGTCGCAATTACACAAGGAAGAGCGATTCCACTTAAAGATATTAAGCCACGCCCTCTTGCGGTAACACTGTCAAATTATGTAACGAAAACACCTGCTGGTATAGGATTGGGAATGCCCGAGACGATGGAAATGGCGCTTAGGGAATGTGGTACTTTCAGAATTTTACTAGCCGCTGCCGCAAGTGCTATAACCAAACCATTTGGTAAAAAAGGCGTGTTTTATGATGTTGCTGGTTACAGAGCGACTTCTATTGATGGCCCGACACCAAATACATTGCCACCTTATAACCAATACGTCGTTCTAGGTCCAGATCAACCCGACACGGTCGCAAAGAAAATCAGCGAATCACTTGGCGATATAAAGGTCGCGATTGTGGATATAAATGATTTGAGCGGCACGGTTCTTGGTGTTTCACACAAATCGATCGATAAAAGTCTTGTCGTAAAGATTTTGAAAGATAACCCCCTTGGTCAGGATCATGAACAAACGCCACTTGGCATCATTAGAAAACTTTAAAAAAAATTGCCAGGCTGTCTCATCATTTGAGAACACCTGGCAATTTATTTTTGTAAATCATAATTCATCTATTCTTTTATGAACATATCGTTCAACGCGCTCCATATTTTCAGATGCATTTCCAACATAAAAAACAACATCACCTGTGAAGAACACCAATTTCGGACCTGGAGACAACAGCAACTGTCCTGTTCGATTAATGCCTATTATCGTCGCACCTGTATGTTCCCAAAATTTCACTTCGCCAATGGACCTTCCAATAAGATGACTTTCCTCAGGCACCTTAAACTCCAAAGGATGAATGATGCCGACATGTTTCATGATAAGTGCTTGCTCTATAAGCGATTCCATTCTCTCTAAAACAGCATCTTCCATCAGTCGCTTTTCTTGTATCATCTTATTGATGTCTTCACGTATTGACAAAATGCGATCTTTTGAGTGGTGCTCTTTAATATAAGCGTCTGCTGCCTGCATGGATTTTATCAAAATGCCTTTTTTTTCGATTACTTCCACGACATTTAACTCTTCAAGAAGTTTAAGGGCACGTCGAATGGTTTCAGGTGAAACACTGTACTTTCCAGACAATGTTGATCGCCCTTTGATGAGTTCCCCTTCTTTCCATTCTCCGTTAAGAACACTATAAGCAATATCAATCGCTATTCTTTCATACCTTGATGATTTTCCAACCGAATCAACATTTTCATTCGCCATCACAGTTAACGCCATCCTTCTTTATAATATTCCATTCATAATGCCATGACTTAATGTCATAATCAAAATTCCAGCTATGAAATTTCCAAGCAAAATTGCTGGAAAAGCCGTCTTAAATCTAATGTCTAGCAAAGCGGCAGCCAACGTGCCACTCCAAACACCCGTCCCGGGTAATGGTATAGCAACAAACAAAAGCAATCCATAAAACCCATATTTAACGATCTTATCACTTTTCTTTAGACTTCGAACACTCAGGTGATCCACCATTTTTTTAAGGTTAGGCGCCTGACTCAACATTCTAAAAACGGGTTTAATCCCCAGCAAAAGAATCGGCACAGGCAACATACTCCCAATAAAACCTACAATAAAGGCATGTACAGGAGATAGCCCTAGTGAAATGCCAAAAGGAATGGCCCCTCTTAGCTCGATAACCGGTACGAGCGCAATAAATGCCGTTTTAAACTCCGCGGAAATAATTCTTAGTAAATTCTCTATAAATGTCATATAAGGTCCTTATCCAAATTCATTCAAATACAGCTATAGTATAACATATTTCCAAGCATGCAACATCCATCTTTGTTTTCAATTGAGAAATATTGTCGTTTATACGTTTTGATTTAGGGTATATAATCAACAACAATAAAAATGGAGGTGCCGTATGATTGATGATAAAAAGAAGGCAATGCTAGGCGCAAGCGAAACTGAAGCTTGGACAGACCACAAAAAAATTGAAAAAGATTCACAAGTTAACATTCCATCTGAAGATGCTGTCGAAACAGCAAAAGAATGGGTTGAAGAAAACGAGAAATAATTCAAATTAAGGGGTTGCCGTGGCAACCCCTTATCTATTGATGCTATTTATCCATGAAGGCTCTCATGGCAAGACAGACTCTTTCATATTGAACTTCAGCCTCGTCAGAAAAGGCCTTATGATCAAGGACAAGTTTTGTGATCAGTGCTTCATCATCCAACTTATAATGCCCGACAAACCTCAAATTGACACAAACGTCATGCAGCAGTTTTGCCATTTGCTGAAACCTTTCTAAAGCTTCGTTAATATCCGACAAGTCACTTTTATCAGGCATTAAAATGCCGTGAACATACAACAACTTCTTCGCAAGCATCCTTTTCGCATGTATGTACTTCTCTTCTTTAAAACGTTCATCGTCTTTTTCGAGAAAAGAGTTAAACAGTTCGGATTGTCGCAATAACTGATACTTATCTGCTTTAGATTGCGTTTTAAAGGGTCTAATGTGAATTTTCACATGCTGAAACCTAAAACCATTTGTTTCATCAAGCTCTTCTACCAATCTTTCAAGCAATGGCTCCTTTATCTTTGATAGTTTATCCAGCGTCTCCTTCGACATAAATGAACCGTATTCACTTTCGAAAACATCGATTTCTCTAATCAAAGAAGTCATGTTGAAAAATTTTTTCGAAACAAACTCAATCATTCTATAATCACTGAGTCTAATATTATGGATAAAAAAGAACATCAATGCCCTAAAACGGCGAATACTCTCTCTAAATGCGTGTATACTACCATGACCAAATGATGATTCAATCATATTTTCCAAGTTAATGTCTATGGCTTCTAGATGTTTTTCCATAATCATCGATAGCGCTTTATCTTCAACCATAGCAACCTCCATACTGAGAATCAATCGATTTTTATAAATTATAACATGCCCCCCTCTTCTATACTAGAAAAAAAACCACCCTAGGTGGTTTTTGATTGTTAGGCACTAAAAAGATAATGATTGATCAATATATAATGTGCTGTTGTGCCAGCCAAGATAAAGAGATGGAAAATCTCATGAAAACCAAAGCCTGCAATTTTAATTTTCTCAGATTTTGAAGCATAAAACAATGAACCGATCGTGTAGAGCACACCGCCTACAACAAGCCATACGAATCCACCCGTTGGAAGGGCGTTGAACAGTGGTACAATGAAGAATATGCTGATCCATCCTAGAAACAAATACATGCCAGCAGAAAGCCATCTAGGCATATTTATGAAGATGACTTTTGACACGGTTCCCACAAGAGCCAATGACCAGACCAACACGAGAACCACCGTGCCAAGTGTACCTCTCAAAGCGGTTAAACAAACTGGTGTATATGTTCCAGCGATTAAAACAAATATCATTGCATGATCAAGCTTTCTAAGTCTTAAAATTGATTTTGAGTCCCCTTTGTACCAATGGTAAATCGTCGATGCACTATAGAGCAAAATCATGCTTACTCCAAAGATAATGCCACCCACTAGATAAGTGACGTTCTCTTTCCAAACGGCGTTTATGATCATAGCGATTAATGCGATGAACGCTAGAACAATACCTATTAAGTGTGTGATTGTATTTATTGGTTCTCTCATTTATATGACGCCTCCGTTCTGTAATAGTTTCATACATGCACCATACATAGTTATAATAACTATGTGATGTCGTATCAATATATTACCACGTGTTCATTTAAAAATCAATACCCCTTTATAGAAACTAAACCTAGTGCTATAATGATAACAATAAAACACGAGGTGAAACGATGAAAGAATTTGATCAAATAATGACTTTTCTGAATCCAACAAGTCAAGAAATTCCAAATATCAACCTTTATATGGATCAATTATTGGAGTTTTACGAGCGAACGTTGGGCCCCCTAAAAAGAAGTGGTGAAGACACAGTCTTTACTAAAACCATGATCAATAACTATGTAAAATCAAATTTGGTGTCACCACCCTTAAAGAAAAAATACGCTAAAAGTGCAATTGAAGATTTAATCATAATCTATCACTTAAAAAAATCCTTCTCCATTCAAGATATCTCACATATTTTAGCAGCCCTAAAAACAAACGGATCGTATTATGATCAATTCATCATTGATTATGACACGATCCGCGAGGATACTTTGAGTGCGCTTAATCCATTGCTTGAAACTTTAGATGCAACAGCATTGCTTCAACAGCTGATTGTTGAAATTTCATTCAAAAAACAGCTTGCTGACGCATTAATTGACCAGTTAAAGACAAATCCATAAGAAAACGGGGCATTTTGTGGATATCTACAGGGTTATACACACGTTATCCACAAAAGTCCTATTTTTTTCACAACAATAAATTATAAAGATATAACCATATGATCAAAGCAACACTTAAAATGATATGCGTTTGAAAGACAAATACCATAAACTTTGACCATCTATAATCTTGTTTTGCGCGATTAATCATTACAAATGCAGGCAAGGTTAAAACAATCGAAGCCAGTCCAAAAACTTTAGTGCCCAGTACGGCTTGATTTAATCCTAAAATGACATCCCATATATCGTAACTGCTCGATATGATGAGTACAAAAACAAGAACACCCGTAATCGCCAAACCATGCAACAATAGGATGATGCGTGGTGTGTCATGAATGCGGTTGACCTTCATGTCAGACCACCTCGTCAATATAATCAGCAATGACAAAAGGTTAAAAAGTGCCATAAGCAATAGCAATGTCGCCTCTACAAAAACACTTTGAAAAATAGGTGTCTTTTCATAAATCGAACTTCCAACAATCAAATACTCTA
>DMYC01000130.1 GCA_003482695.1 Clostridiales bacterium UBA8960 | reverse complement strand
CAACGTCCTTATCGGTATGGGATCAATCATACTTGATGGCGCGCATATTGAATCGGATGTCATTATCGGTGCAGGCTCGCTCGTACCACCAAGAAAGAGGATTCCATCAAAATCTTTGGTCATTGGTTCACCTGCAAAGGTCGTCCGCACACTATCCGAAGATGAAATTGATAGCATTAAGCGTTCTGCAAGAGGCTACGTGGAATTATCACAGCATTACAAATCAAAATAGGAGGCATTCAAAATGAAAGGAAAAAACACCGTTTTGTTTTTCCTGATCGTCGCACTCATTGCTGGTGTAGCTTTTATAGCAGTTAATGGTTTGACTGTTGGCAATACGAGTATCACACCTGTTAAAGACCAATTGAAATTGGGTCTCGACATCAAAGGTGGTGTCGCAGTCGTGTACGAAGCAAAAACAAATGAGTCTGGCGATGAGTTAGCGAGAACAATGGAACAGACGAGACAAATCATTGGTAGACGTATCAATGAACTTGGTTTAACAGAACCAATCATCACTTTACAAGGTGATAAAAGACTTAGAATCGAACTTCCAGGTGTCGCAAATGCACAAGATGCAATCGACGTTATCGGTAAGACGGCTGTTCTCGAGTTTGGACTTGTAACAGGAAGTGTGCCGGCTGTGGAAGGTTTAGATTCATCTACGATTGAGTATGAGTCCATATTGACGGGCATGAATATAGCAGATGCATTTGTCTCTCAAAACGAGTACAACCAACCGGTTGTTTCTCTTAAGTTTGATGAAGCAGGTACAAAACTTTTCTTTGAAGGCACGAAAAAAGCCGTATCCAGTCCTACTGGAAGTGGTCAAATTGCAATCATTCTCGATGGTGAAATTATTTCTGCACCGTATACTAGAATCGTCATTTCTGATGGCGCTGCGATTATTCAAGGCAATTTCACTTATGATTCTGCCAACAACTTGGCGATGCTTATTAGAGGCGGTGCATTACCCGTACAACTCGAAGAGGTTTTAACTTCGGTTATCGGACCGACACTTGGCCTTGATTCGTTTAATTCGGCTGTAAAAGCGGCGTTTATCGGCATCATTTTTGTCATGATTTATATGATTATTTTCTATAAGATTCCTGGTGCAATCGCATCGGTGGCATTAACGCTCTACGCATGCATCGTTCTTTACGTGATGATTGGGTTAAATGCAACGTTGACACTTCCTGGTATCGCGGGTATTGTCATTTCGTTAGGTATGGCAGTTGATGCAAATGTCATTATTTTTGAAAGATTAAAAGAGGAAATCCATACTGGAAAATCTTTAAGAGCATCGATTGATAGTGGTTTCCACAGGGCGATGAGCACGATCATCGACTCCAATGTAACGACATTTATCGCCGCCATCATTCTTTTTGCATTTGGTGAAGGACCGATTAAAGGTTTTGCTGTCACTCTTATGATTGGTATTATTTCAAGTATGTTTACTGCGGTACTCGTGACTAAGTCAATGCTTAAGTTGTCATTAGGCTTTTCAGACCGCAAAAAACTATACGGATCTAGGGGGTAGGACGGAATGAAAACTTTTGATGTAATGAAAAACTACAAACTTTGGTTCATATTTTCAGGTGCAGTCATTACAGTGGGCATCGTGATGATGTTATTTAGCGGTTTAAATCTAGGCATCGACTTCACTGGTGGCACGATGATGCAAATTGATTTAGGCAAGGAAGTCACTGTAAATGAAGTTTCGGAAGCCATTGCCGAGTTTGATTTAAACCCTGATATCGTTCATTCAGGTGCAGATCGAACAGAGGTGATCATCAAAACGCAAGCGTCACTGGATAACGACATGAGAAGCGATGTGTTTGAGACTTTAAAAAAGGCATATAATCTCGAAGATAGCGCACTTAAAGGCACGGATCAATATGGCCCATCTATGGGTAAGGAAATTAGAAATAGAGCCATCATATCCATTCTGATTGCGTCTGTGGTGATGCTGTTATACATCTCCATTAGATTTGAAACGGTATTTGGTGTGTCTGCGATTATTTCTTTGATTCACGACGTCTTGTTCCTCTTGTCGATTTATGCAATTTTCGGCATTACGATAAACTCATCATTTATTGCAGCGATATTGACGATTGTCGGTTATTCGATAAACGATACAATCGTCGTGTTTGACAGAGTTAGAGAAAATGTGAAGCGCGAGAAAGGCAAACCGCATTTTGAAATCATCAACATCTCTGTTAATCAAACATTGACTAGAACAATCAACACTTCTATGACAACGCTTGTCGTCATAGCAGCGCTTTATTTCTTCGGCGTTTCATCCATTAAAGCATTTGCATTGCCATTGTTGATCGGTATTACTGTAGGAACGTATTCTTCAGTATTTATTGCAAGTCCTGTTTGGGCACTTGTCAGAAACTATCTTGGCAAAAGACATTCATACGCTGGAAAATAAACATTCAGAAAAAGTTGTAGCTCAGGTTGCCAAGTGCAACCTGAGCTTTATCTTCCCCTAATACATAGCAAATAATCATTCGACACGATACGATTAATAGACTATAATAATATTTGTAAGTTACTGTAATCATAAACAGGAGGTATACCATGCAAACGAACATTGTTTTAGTACTTGTTTTTGCGATTATCGTTACCTTGTTTGCGATATTTAATGCATCCGTTGTCACCGTCAGCCTATTTTTTGTAGACATCGAGGTGTCTTTGGCACTTGTTATCATCGTTGCTGCCTTAGTGGGTGCAATTGTGGTTATTTTGCTTGATTCGGTGAAAAAAATCAAACATTCGATGCATGTGAAGGAGCTACAGAAAAAAATTGTTGAACTCGAAAAGAAAGTTGTCGACTTTGAGAAGCAAGTTGCTGCGAAGGATGAAACGATTTCCAATCAACGAATCATCATTGAAAATTATCAAAATACAAAAATTGAAACGGTGAGTGAATGATATTTCAAAATGCAATTTGGACTTTTAACTCTGATATGCAGCACGAGGTTGAGCATTATAGTAAAATCTTTAATCAAGATGCTCTGATTACTAAGTTGTTGTTGGATCGCGGGCTTAAGTCTGAAAAGGAAGTAAATGAATTTTTAAATCCCAAAATTGAGGATCTCAGAGATCCTCTTTTATTGTTAGATATGGATAAGGCAGTGGAACGCATCGAACGTGCGATCTTGGGCAAAGAGCGCATCTGGCTATATGGTGATTACGATGTTGACGGCATAACGAGTATTTCAATTTTAATGAAATATTTTGAGTCTCGTGGAATGGATTCGAGGTTTTACATACCTGATCGTCAAGATGAAGGATATGGCATCAGTGAAGCTGGGCTTGACCAAATAAAAGCATCAGGTGGAGACTTAATCATCACCGTAGACTGTGGCATCACTGCTTTAGATCAAGCCAAATACGCAAAAAAAATTGGCATTGACCTCATTATCACGGACCATCATGAGTTTCAGGGAGAACTGCCAGAAGCGATTGCTGTCGTCAACCCGAAGAGAGGCGATTACCCTTTTAAAGCTTTGGCTGGTTGTGGCGTGGCCTTTAAACTGGTTCAGGCGCTCGCGAAAGGCGATTTTTTTGATTTTTACGAAGAAGTCATCGATATTGCGGCACTTGGAACAATTGCAGATATTGTTCCACTTAGGGACGAAAATCGAATCATCACGAGCATTGGTCTTCGCCGTATGATGGTTACCAAAAATCCAGGCATACAAGCGCTGATTAGTGAAGCCGGTCTTGTAGGCAAAGAAGTCAATGCAGGACATATCGGGTTTATTATTGCACCTAGAATCAATGCATCTGGCCGGATTGGCAATCCGAGTATTGCCGTTGAAATGTTGATAGAAAAAGATTACTTCAATGCCCTAAGCATTGCCAAGAAGTTAAGCCAGCTTAATACGGAACGACAGGCGCAAGAACGTGAAATCATGGAATCCGCGGAACGCTATATTAGAGAAAATGTGGACCTCAATAAAGAAAAAATCCTTCTTGTGGTCGGTGAAAATTGGCATACTGGTATTATTGGCATCGTTGCTTCTAAATTGTCTGACAAATACAGTAGGCCTTCCGTCATACTGAATATGGATGACGGCATCGCAAAGGGATCGGCGAGAAGTATCGAAGGCATCAGCATTTACGAAGTGTTGTACCATTTTAAAGACCTCTTTGAAAAGTTTGGAGGACATGATCAAGCAGCAGGACTAAGTCTTAAAGTTGAGAATATACCGAAACTCAAAAAAGGGCTTGAGCAATATAGCCAAGAAAGTATTAGACGATTCATGCTCATCTCAAAAGAGCGCGTGGATGGCATACTTGTTCCCAATATGGTGACACACCAATTGATTGAAAATATTGAAAGGTTAAAGCCCTTTGGTATGGGTAATCCAAAACCACAGTTCGTTTTCAACAATTTAGTCGTTGAAGATTACAAGATCCTTGGCAAACTTCAGAATCACCTTAAGTTGATCGTGAATGATGGAAATCGAGTCTATGATGCTTTGGCTTTCAATCAATCGAATATGGCGCAATATATTAGAAAATCCGATCAAATTCATTTGTTGATGACGCTTGAAAAAAACAATTTCATGGGTGTTGAAACGATTCAGTTTATGATTAGGGATATTGTAAAGGAAAGAATGCCTGTAAGCCATGAGATCAATAACCGAATACACCTTGCACGTGATGATTTTATTCGCACAATGCACCATTTAGGCGTTAATCCGAAATTTACAAGAATCCATTCATTTGATATAATATTTTCGGTGCCAGACCGTCCCGTTTTGATCTATGCTCTATCTGGTCTTTTGCGTTTCAAAGACATGGTTTTCGGAAACAATTTCGTTAACTACACATTGCATTTTGGAAAAATAAATCCTGACGAACGTAGGGTGGGATATTGGGATGTTGTATTTATGCCGATTGAAATCGAGGAAAGTTACGCCTATGTTTATGACAACCTGACGAGTGAAATGGAACTAACGAGTCATCTCCCAGATAGAAACGACTTAGCACATTTTTATAAAAACTTGCAAACAAAAAACGCGTGTGATTTAGAGACATTGTCACTTAAAGGTCAATTTAGTTACACGAAAGCAAGGCTTTGCCTTGATTTATTAACAGATATGAATTTGCTTGTTTCAAACGAAAA
>DMYC01000163.1 GCA_003482695.1 Clostridiales bacterium UBA8960 | reverse complement strand
TAGGCTGCAACGCCACTTTCGAAACTTTTTTCGGGCGGACGCAGCAAGAAATCAAAGGCAAATCCGTTTTTGACATCAATCCTTCAGAATTGGCTGAAATCTATCATCATCAAGATCTTAAACTCATGAAAGAGGGCGGCGAGCAGACGTATCATTCAAAAGTCAAGGATGCCGCTGGAGAGTATCGCGACGTCATATTCAGCAAAGCTTGCATAAGATCCGTTTCTGGTACAGTAGGCGGCATTATCGGTGCCATTCAAGATATAACAGAGCTCAAGAAAACCGAAGTGACTTTACGTTATAACGAAGTTCAATTGCGCGAAACGATCGAACGGTTCAACCAGCTTGCAGAACAAATTAAGTCCGTCACTTGGGAAGTGAACGCCGAAGGACTGTATACTTACGTGAGCAGCAATGTGGAAAAAGAGTGGGGTTATAAGCCTGAAGAAATGGTGAACACCATGTATTTCTACGATCTATACCCATCAAACTTTCAAGAAGCGTTCAAGAACAATGGCCTTAACATCATCAAGCAGAAAGAAAGCATCACAGGTTTCCAAAATCCAATCATGACCAAAGACGGCAGCATCAAGTGGGTTATGAGTGCCGGCATCCCAATCGTTGATGAAAACAACGAAGGCGTCGGATTCAAAGGGATTGATACGGACATGACCGCACAAAAAAATTCAGAAGTCACACTAAAAAGAAACCAACTTTTCTTAGCAAACCTCATAGAGCACAGTGGAACGCTCATTTGTGCGAAAGACCGTTTTGGGAAATACACCCTCGTCAATCAAAAGTGGGAGGAACTCACAGGACTTAAGCGCGAAGACACACTGGGTAAAACGGATTTGGAGTTGTTTCCAGTTGAGACCGCAAAAGCTTTCATGGCAAATGATCGAGAGGTTATGGAATTCGCTAAAGTGCTCGAAGTCGAGGAGTACTTGGAAACCGATTTGGGGAAACGCACTTTCCTATCGACTAAATTTCCAATGTATGACGAAAAGAACAGAGTGGACGGCATTTGTGCCATAATCAGCGAAATCACCGCACGCAAGGAAGCCGAAGACCATGTCAGATATATGGCGACACACGATTACTTAACCGGTTTACTTGGCTTAAGGACGCTCAAAGAACAGATGCCACTCATCCAGGGCATCGCTCAGAGACACGATGAGAAAGTCGCCATCATGTTCCTCGATCTCGATGGTTTTAAAGAAGTTAACGACACTTACGGTCACGATGCAGGCGACGACGTTCTGAAAGTGGTGGCAAAGCGGATTAAAAGCGGCATCAGAGACACGGACATCGCCAGTCGAATTGGTGGTGATGAGTTTGTTCTTCTCATCTCCAGTCTACACAGCTATGACGAAGCGGAACACCTCTCTTCAAAACTGAAAGCCAGTATAGAAATGCCGATTAAAACGAATGGGCATGAAGTCAGTGTAGGGGTAAGCATCGGCATCTCTCTTTATCCAAACGATGGCGATGACCCTGAATCACTGGTGAAAATAGCCGATTCAAGAATGTATGACGTGAAAAAAAGCAGCCGATAATGGCTGCTTTAATTTTATAATGATACATTATTCGATCCAGTTCACGACATCTCGTCTTCGTGCTGGCTTGGTAGCCATCTTTTCTGGGTCTTCATATCCGAAACATACCGCGTACCGTGCTGTATATCCATCTGGAACTTTCAGCATTTCTCTCGACTCAGGTAGCTTTAGAAAGTGATTTATAAGCCCGATCCATACAGACCCAATGCCCATTGCAGTCGCTGCAAGAAGCATGTTTTCAACCGCTGCACTGGCGTCTTCAACTGGCGAATAGCATTCATCTCTTGTCGAGACGAAAATCACAGTTGGCGCACTATGAAGGACATGATAACGCGGGTGGGAACCAAATTTTTGGATCCAATCCACATCGGACTTCGCCATCTCGGCTTTGGTAATCTCATCGATGCGGTCTAAAAGCTCGCGATTTTGAATGACCGTGTAATACACGGGCTGACTGTTATGGCCGCTTGGTGCTTCCATACCTGCGTTCACGATTTTTTCAACTTCCTCGCGCGTTAACTGTTCTTTCTTATACTTCCGGACACTTTTTCTAGTTTTAATGACGATTAACGTTTCGTTCATGGGTACTTCCGCCTCCTCGTGTATTTTGTTTGTATTTTCATACTACGTTTATTTTATCACAACTTTCACAAGTGGGACATGAAGATTTTAAAAAGTTATATCTTAAATCTTGAAATCATCGTTTCAAGGTTTTCCACACTTTTGCTGTTTTCCTGAATGCCGTGTTCTAAAAGGCTTGTGCTCTTGATGACCGCTTCAGTCATCTGCAGAATTTTATCGATTTGTTCCGCTTCTTGCTCCGAGGCTAAAGAAACACTGTTTACATTCGTGGCGATCGTGGTCATCGAGCTTGTCAATTCTTCGGAAATTGCGCTGAGTTCCATCATAATGTCATTGAAAACAGAGGCATCCTCATTATATTGTTCACCGATCTGAATCAACTTTTCATAATCGTTGAGCACATGTGATTCGATGAAAGTCAGAATCGAGTTTGCGTCTTGAATCAACACCGAGACCGCTTCTTTTGTAAAATCCACTGTCTTTTGAATGCTTCCAACCATACTTGTGGAGTCATCAGCAAGTTTGCCGATTTCAGAGGCTACAACTGCAAACCCTCTTCCCGCTTCACCCGCCCTTGCGGCTTCAATCGATGCATTTAGCGCTAGAAGGTGTGTTTGAGAAGAAATATTCAAGATGCCTTCTAATAATGTGTTGATTTTTTCCACCTCTTTTGCTTGCTCTATCGCCTTTTCCAGCCTTTCCTTAACTTCGTGATAAACTTGCTTCGCCTTAAACTCAGACGATTCTGCATCCGCTTTTAAGCGGGTGGCCCTGTCGCTAACTGTGGATGCGTTCAACGCGCCATCTGAAGCCTTAGTTGCGATGACTTCGATCGCGTCTCTCGCCTCTTCAACTGTTTCGTCGATTTGGTGCATCGCTGCAGTCGTTTCTTCGATTACAGCTGAAATATCTGTAATCGATTGAGAGGTTTCTCCTGTACTTTCTTTAAGCGTACTAATGCTTACGCGAATGTCGTTTGAATTATCACTGACTCTTCTCGAAACGCCATTTAGGTTTTTTATGACATCAATCAGCTCTGATCTAACCTTTTCAAAGGATTTAGAGATGACGCCCAACTCATCTTTATTGATCAGGGCAACTTCTTCTCTGAAATCCATTTCAGCATACTTTCCAGTTTGCACCGTTATATGTTTGAGATTTTTATTAAGAGGTACAATTATGATGAGCATGATGCCAACCGCAAGCAAAAGGATGACTATAGAGGCGATCAACACTTGTGTGTAAAACTGCCTTTCGATTGCATTGAGATCGTCCACATAAACGCCTGTTCCTATAACCCAGCCCCATCCTTCTACAGCTGTTACATATGATATTTTGGGCTGTGGTTCAGCGCTGCCCGGCTTCGGCCACTGGTAAGGCACGACGCCTTTGCCCTCTTTTTTGACTAAGTCCACCATTTCCTGGAACAGGAATTTGCCATCTGGATCTTGGATACTTAGTATATTTGTGCCATCCAAACTCGGATTGGTCGGATGCATAATCATCAGCCCATCCAAAGAGTTGATCCAAAAGTAATCGTCCGAACTGTAACGAAATGCTTTAACGGACTCAATCGCGTCCTTCATGGCCTCTTCTTCTCTCTTTTGGCCACTTGTAAATAGCGCATGCTGTCTAGTGATTTCCGATGAGGCAACATCTGTCAGTTCAACGAGTTTGTCAACCGTTCTTTCCTCAATCAACCTGTTGGCCTTCGGAACGACATAAAGCATAATAAAGCCCATAAAAACCACTAAAATCAATGTCGCAAGAATAACAATCTTGCTTTTTAACTTCAAATTTTTCATAACGGTGTTTCCTTTCCCTTTAATGATTTCAAATTTATAACAATAACAATATAATATTATTATACCATAAATATACCGCTTCAAACACGTAATTTAACTCAAACAGAAAATTCTAGCCACCATATAAAGTTGGTGGTAGAATTAATTGTAAAAAGATAATTTTACAGCAAAATTCATTCTGCTGATAGAATAAAAGGGGGATTTGAGGTAAATGAAACTGGATGAACTAAGAAAACGAATGGCTTCATTCGACTCGAAAAATAGTGACGTCAACGACATATACGAGGAACTTGAGGCGTCTTATCAGCAACTGCTTGCAATCTCCGAGCAACTATCAAACACCGAAAATCAGTACGGCCTTCTCATCCAAAACATGAGCGACATCGTTTGGATCGCCGACACCAACGGGGAAATCCGATACATCAATTCAATCGCATCAGATATTTTGGGTTATCAAACATGTGAAATGATCGGACGTAAACTCTATGAATTCATGTGTCCATTGCACGAATACAAAGTAGGCAGTTGCCAAAGTGTGGTTTCCTTGATGAATGAGGTCGAGTTCAAACGCATGGAAATGTGGATGCTACATAGCGATGGCAATACGCGCAAAGTACTTGAAGTCAACACCAGGCATATCATATTCGATGATGAAATCGTAGAAATCCAAGGTGTGGGCCGCGATATTACCGATCGCATCCAGATCGAGCGAAGAATCCATCAAAAAAATAAGCAGATGCAGTTTATTCGCGACATCAGCGCCTCCATAAATCAAAATATGTCTCTAAACAATTTGGATCAACTCATCAGCGATACCTGCAAGAACATCGTAACCACAGTAAATGTTCCCCTTTGTACAGCGAGACTTATCGATGAAAACGGCAACTTATGGCTGAAAGCAGCATTTGGACGATATAAAAACGAAATATCCCAAGAAGCACTACACTCAAGTGACATTTACCTGAAGAGTGTGGTGAACGATCACGAACCGATTCTTATCACCGCCGACTCATCCTTAGCTGCAACGACAGAAGTGAAACGTGTTTTTAAAAATGGAAAAATCAAGAACTTACTGATTTTGCCCTTAAATACGAATGAAGCAACGGTGGGCATCATGGCAATCGGTGTGGATGGAGAATATGATGACGACTACACGCCTTTATTTGTGTCACTTGCGAATAACCTTGCTTTTGCTGTTGAGAAATCAAGGCTCTATCAAAATCTCAAGTCCTTTTATCTGGACATCATCATGACACTAGTCGCCGCGATGGAGGCCAAAGATACGTATACGCAAGGCCATTCTTTGCGCGTCTCAGAATACTCCGTTAAAATTGCGAAAGAGATGGGCTTACCTAAAAGCGATATCGAAGAAATCGAAATCGCTGGCATATTACACGATGTTGGCAAAATCGGAATCAGCGATGCCATTG
>DMYC01000095.1 GCA_003482695.1 Clostridiales bacterium UBA8960 | reverse complement strand
AAGTACAAAAGGTTGATCGTAATAACGCGTCGTTTCTGACTGAAGCCTCACAGGATTAAAGATGCGTCTAAACTCTTCGTAAGCTGCATCGTTTCTAGTGGCAGCCTCAACATTTGGATCCACAATCAAGCGCTGAACTTTAAAGTCTCGGGAAACAACTTCCACTTCATGCGTATAGACAGCGCCAGTTTCTGTATTCTTTATCGTTATCGTATGCAATCCAGTGCTGGTATTATAGTTGGTAGGTAAATAACCTCGTATTTCTCCAGTTGATACAAACCATCTAAAGTTAGGCGTTATGTTCTGTTCGACGGCGATGTGCTGAATATCGTTTATGTGCATCGCACTTAGAACGATCAAATCGCCTTGATAGACCTTGTTTTTCGACAATGTGAAAGATTCAGGTAAGTCGACAACAACGGGTGCCGTAATTGTAGAGTACCCTTTGTAACCTTTATCGCTTTGGTCCCAAGTCAAACTGAGCTCGTAATTGAAATGCCCATCATATTCAGGAATAGGCAGCTGCCTTATGTTTACACGACCTTCAAAAGCCACTGTAGCAGTGTCGATATGGGTTATTTTCAGCATGGCGTCATTGGGCATTTTATCCGAATTAAGCCCTATCGACGTTTGGGGATTGACGATGGTGCCTGGAACCGAAACCACTTCGCGATCTGGAAGTTCTGTGGGGTGCCAAGTGCCATCCAATCTTCTAAACGACCAGGTTATTCCTGTTTGCCTTAAATCAATCGATTCATTGTTTATCGTTAATGAGAGTTCGGGGTACTGGATGCCTAAATAAAAGGCATCAAACCCCTTGTGGCTGAAAAAAAACATGGGGTCATCGACTTGCATCAGCGTTTTGTCTTTGTCTTTTTTAATATAAACCTGCTGATCGCTTGTAAATGAAACGTGATAGTTTTTTGTGATATTCCACGCATTGAGCAAAGTCATATCAAAAGTGATGGCGCCTTCGACTTCAGTCAATGAAGTCTCTCTTAAACTTGAAAGGCTTCTGAATAATTTATTTGATTCGCTTTCATTAAGTTCATAAATGGCGGGTGCTGAGAAATCACCAGTTCTGATATCGACGGTCTTAAGTGTATCTTGGTCAAAAACATTTATATTGTAGACATAATAGACGCCAAGCCCTATACATGCCAACAAAGCGATGAGAATTACGACTTTACTAATTTTCATATTTCACTCCATCTAGAGGCTTTTTTTGAACTTTTGAATTTCTGACATAGAGCATCGTATCGATAAACACCATCGTCAGATTCAATAAATATAAATAAATGACCCAATTGTAGTTGTAAAACAGTTTGTTGATGATGCCTGAAACGTAGCCGATCATGATTACGATCAAGAAAAAAATGCTTTTACCGGATGTCGATTTTGATGTGTATGACTTGTAAATGGAAAAAGGCCATGCGGCTCCAAAACAAATCAACATGATCATTTCAAAAATACTCATAAATGTCTCCTGTTTGATGTTATAGGATTATTTTAACTGTTGTTGTAATGTAAGTCTAGCTATATGAACGCGAAATCATCTATTTAATGAAAATATAATAATTGTGTAAACTTGCGGTGTGCCATATTTATGATTATAATGACTAAAGACATAACATTTTGAAAGGGGTGTAACAGTGACTTATCAAGAAGTAACCATTAACGCAAAAAAGCGCATCGGACCCTACTGCAAAGTATGTCCCATCTGTAACGGCATCGCATGTAAAGGGTTGATTCCAGGGCCGGGAGGCAAGGGAACAGGGAGTGGTTTCATAAGAAACCATCAGGCGTTTAGAGAAGTGGGTCTCAATATGGATACGCTACATGACGTGCACCATCCGGATACGTCGATCGACATGTTTGGGACGACTTTTAGTGTGCCGTTTTTTGCGGCGCCAGTGGGTGCGGTTCAGCTGCACTATAGTGATCTTTACGACGATTTGACTTACTCTGAGGTCTTGGTAGAAGGGTGTAAAAATTCGGGTAATGCCGCTTTTACTGGTGATGGTGTCAAATCGGAAGTATTTGAAGGAACCGCTTTGGCGATCAAGAAATTCCAAGGTGTGGGTATTCCGACGATCAAACCATGGAGAAAAGAAGAGGTTATAGAAAAAATTAGAACGGCTGAAAATGCCAACGCAATTGCCATAGCGATGGATATTGATGCAGCTGGGTTAACGATGTTGGCCGCTCAAGGAAAGCCAGTATTTCCTATGACAATGGAAACCTTATCGGAGATCATCGCTTCCACAGAACGGCCGTTTATCGTCAAAGGCATCATGACAGTGGAAGGTGCCCTTAAAGCGTTAGAAGCTGGGGCATACGGCATCGTCGTTTCGAATCATGGAGGCCGCGTGCTTGATGATACACCTTCTACACTCAGCGTCTTACCCAAAATCGCTGAAAGAGTAAAAGGGAAGATGAAGATTTTTATCGATGGTGGCATTAGGTCGGGGCTTGATGTCTTCAAAGCAGTTGCGTTAGGTGCGGATGCGGTATTGATTGCAAGGCCGTATGTCACTGCGGTTTACGGTGGTGGCGTTATGGGCGTTGAACTTTTGAATAAGCAGATTCAAGAGGAACTCAGAAGCGCGATGCTCATGACAGGTTGTAAAACGGTTGCGGATATTGATGCAACCAAAGTAACGATGCTGTAATCGCTGCAAGTTCGGCAGCAATTCCGCTTCGTCCAGTTCTACTTAAAAATTAAAGGAGCCGTTAACGATCCAATCTATTTGATGGATCTGCAACGGCTCCTTTTTTGTATAATCCTAGTAAAAGTATAAATAAATGCGCCTGGCTACAAAATTGTAAACTATTTATTAACATATTGTAACATTTAAAGTTTCTTTATGAATATCCACACAAATTTTTTGTATGAAAATCATAAGCGCGTCACTTTATGTCTACCGAAATTCTTCAAAAAACATGAATTGTTAAAAATTGGGAAGCAGGAAAAAGGTGAATCTCATCGAATATAATGGCGAAAGAACGCGGGTTCTTTCAACACTAATCAAAGGGGGATTCATTAATGAAAAAACTGCTTGTAATTTTGATGATCTTGATTATGATTTTTCCTACTGCCGCATGTGCAAAAAAGGAAGAAATCAATTTAGGTACATCAGGGGTCAATCTCGGATTCAAAATTGGCGTTGTGACAGGAACGGTTTCACAAGGTGAAGAAGAATATCGAGCAGCTGAAAGTGTAAAGGTCAAGTACGGGGATCAAGTTATTTTACAAACCTATCCAGACAAGTTCATGGATGAACAAGAGACGACTATTTCAAATATCTTAAGCATCGCAAATGATCCAGATGTAAAAGCAATCGTTATTTGTCAAGCGGTTCCAGGTACATCCGCTGCGATAGACAAAGTAAGGGAAATAAGAAGTGATATCCTAATCGTCGCTGCTGTGCCAGGCGAGGCACCAGATACGATCGCACCAAAAGCCGATGTTGTGCTTCAAGGCGACGAACTCGGCATGGGTGTATCCATTATTGAACAAGCACAAAAACTAGGGGCGAAGACATTTGTCCATTATTCATTCCCAAGACACATGTCATATCCACTTCTCGCAGCTAGAAGAGATATCTTTAAAACAGAATGTGAAAAAAGAGGCATCGCATTTGTTGATGCGACTGCACCAGAC
>DMYC01000008.1 GCA_003482695.1 Clostridiales bacterium UBA8960 | reverse complement strand
CTCACAATTTGATTTTTTCACACAAGAAGTCTACAATAAATTGGTACCCGAAGATCATCAATTAGTTAAGATCGACCAATTAGTGGACTTTGAATCGATTTTTAAAGAAATGTCTTTAATCTATAGTGATATTGGTCGTGGTTCAAAAGATCCAGTAATGATGGTCAAAATCATGTTATTGGAGTATATCTACCGTTACTCAGACGTGCAAATGGAAAAAGCCATTCAAACAGATATAGCAATACGATGGTTCCTAAGATTGAATCTCGACGAAAAAGGACCTGATGCTTCCACGATAAGCTATTTTCGTGTTAATCGAATGACTGAAAAAGACACAGAGCTTTTTTTCAACAAGGTAGTAGCTTTAGGTATTGAAAAAGGTGCTGTTAAAAGTAATCGCTTCATTGTGGACACAACAGATGTTGCTGCGAATTCAAACTATCCTTCTGAGAAAAAACTAATACACAGTGCATTTGAGAATCTTATTAAACTAGTTGAAAAAGAAGATCCACTAACAGCAATCAACTTAAGAGCACAACGTACAGAAGCAGTTAATGCGCTCAAGGAAATCAATGATGATTATTCTGCTCGTGATTTTGCTCTTGAAGTAAGAAAAATAGTTGAGAGTATCCCAACTGTAAGAATAAAGTCTCTCATTCAAGATAAAGGTTTTGAGAAAGCCTTTAGGCTTCTCTTTGACCTTCTAAAGCAACAATTCAGTTCCAAAGGAAACAAGATAGTAAGTGTTGTTGATCCCGATGCAAGAGTTGCTCATAAAAGTGCTGGTAATGTAAAAGTTGGCTATAAAAATCATATTATAATTGATGAGGACAGTGAATTAATCATTTCATCTTTACAAACACCATTCAACGTTAAAGATGAGAAAAAGCTTATAGAAATAATTGAGAAAGCTGAACACGATCATGGGTTGAAGCCATCAGAAGTATCATGTGATAAAATATATGGCACATACGAAAATCGTCAGTATCTAGAAGAAAGAAATATAGTTGGAAACATTGCCTTTTATGATAATAGCAACAAAGAAACCCACTATTTTGGGATTGATGATTTCAAAGTGTCTGATGACTTAGAGTATGTCATTTGTCCTGCAGGTCATAAAACATATAATTACACATACAATACAAGAAGCCTGGAATCACAAGAAGGAGAACTCATTTTTAAGTTTTCTAAAGATAAATGCAAAAAGTGCCCGCTTAATGATTTGTGTGTCCGAAGAAAGAAAGGTGTAAAATCACCTGGAGCCCGTTCAGTGCGTGTGGATCCTCGATATGCAACAGCAATTAAAGCAAAGAGACACATCGAAACCAAAGCATGTCAGACTGCATTAAATAGACGCTCTATCGTAGAAAGACGCTTTGCAACTTTAGTTAGAAATCACGGATTGAGACGATCTAGATTTCTGGGAATGACTGGGGCGTCTAAACATATTATGCTGGCGAATACAGCATGCAATATAGTTAGGTTGCTAAAAATACTACAGCAGCCTAATTGTCATACTCTCAATTTCACATGAAAAGTTAAAAGGTTAGATCTGAGTAACAAATGGGAGATTTAAACTTATCTATCGGCATCACTTAGCCTAAAAATGCTAATAATTGTAGAAATTCTGTATTTTTATATACATAAAAATTCAAAGTAAAGGGAAAGTCCGATTTTAACAGTCATTTTTCGGAGCTTTCTCTGACACTGCAAAGTGAACTTCAAGGACCTCTTTTAAGGGGTCCTTTAATCATGTAACAACGTATCTAAACGCTGAATTGTCGCATCTAGATCATCAAGTGAAAAAACGCGTTCGAAGCGCATTGTTTCTTTGCCTTGAGCAAAAACAATAATCGTCGGATATACAAAAACAAGATACTTGCCAACGAGTTGTTTAACTGCTAGGACATCAGCTGAAATAAATTTGGCCCTGCTATACGTTTCAGACATTGCAATAAGGTCCGGGGTAATGGATAAGCAGACATTGCAACCGAGGTCACTGAATAATGCAACAACCAAATTTTCAGTTTCAATAAGGCCATTTATTTCATTTGGATCACTGTATTGATTCAACATAAGTCAATCATCCTTTCAAAGTTATGATATAGATATTATATCTTATTTTGACGCTAATACTTTAAAACGGAATCATTGTTATCAGATATATTTTTTTTCGATGTGAACTTCCTTTTGGTGTCTGACATTTGTTTGTGAGGGGATGAGTAGTTAATTGACAATTCTGTCAATTGTCTATATGATTAACTTGTTCGGTGGTCAGTCCACTGACCATTTAAGTCAGAAGGGGGATTTATGTCTATTTACAAGATGAAATATGGAAAAAAATATGTAGAATTTGAGTTTGATGATCAGAATGTTTTAAATGTAATCAAACCGAATCAATTGAATTTACCTGATTTGAGTGGCCGAGAATGTGTCGTTGAAGCACTTGAAAATCCAATCGCAAGCGCAAGGCTATGTGAAATCGTGAAATCTGGAGATACCGTCTGTGTTGTTGTTCCGGATATCACTAGAGTTTGGCAGTCCCCGAATATTTATGTACCACCCATTATTGAAGAGTTAAATCGCGGTGGGGTTAGAGACGAGGATATATTAATCATCTCTGCGACAGGTTCGCACCGGTCTCAAACCGATGATGAATACAAACAATTGGTATCAGAAGATATTTTTAATCGAATAAAGATGATTGACCATGATAGTAAAGATGAAGATAATTTGGTTTATTGCGGGATGACCACATATGGAACGCCTGTTAAATTAAATAAAAAAGCACTTGAATGTGACCATTTGGTATTAGCTGGCGGCGCAATCTACCATTTTCTTGCTGGATTTGGCGGTGGTAGAAAGTATGTAATGCCTGGTATTGCAGGATATGATACCATCATGACCAACCACTCTTATTCTTTTAATAAAGGACTAGGTTCTGGCAGCAATGAAAATGTAAAAAGTGGTAATATGAGCGATACAAATCCGGTTCATTGTGACATGATGGAAGCGGCTAGCTTTGCAAATCCAACATTTATTCTAAATGTAGTGGTTAGTTCGGATAAAAAAATTACACATGCTTTCTCAGGCAATTATATCAAGGCACATGAGGCGGCTTGCAAAATAGTCGAAGCGGTGGATGGTGTTGAAATCGAGGAAAAAGCAGAAATGGTCATTGCTTCTGCTTGTGGATTTCCGAAAGACATTAATTTGTATCAAACCTCTAAAACTTTGTTCAATGTGGTTGAAGCGATTAAACCTGACGGTGTGATCATTATTTTATCTGAGTGCTCAGAGGGTTTTGGAAGTGAAGCAACAGAGTACATGATGACAAAGTTTGACAATATGCTTGATCGAGAAAAAGACATTCGCGCCAAGTATTCTATAGGCAAGGGCATTGCTTATCTTGAATGTGACTACGCTGAAAAGTACACTTTTATTTTGGTGTCAGAAATGGATGCAGATCAACTTAAAAACACCAAAATCAAATCGGTTAAAACAATAGATGAAGCATTAGAACTTGCTTACAGCATAAAAGGCACACGAAACTTAAAGACGATTATGATGCCTGATGGTGCAAATACTCAGCCGATATTCACAGGGGAATAGTGTCAAACCTTTTGACACATTTATATTCATGATTTGTGTGTTTCACCTTTGTCGGGCGTTGCGAAAAAATGATCAAGGGGTCCGACCCCTTGATCATTTTTTTCTGGAGAAACGGTTTTTTCTGCAATCATATAGTGCTTAAATTTCATTCCTCACTAAGAAGCCATAATAAGTTATAATAGAATAAAAAGCGAAGAGGTGGATAATGGCAATTTTGGTTAAGCATGAGTTGACGGGCGTAGAGTATGTGATGATTGGCACGGGGTATTCATTTTATAAAGATTCAATTCCGAGTCCGCTGGGGGGAAGTTTCTTTCCAGACGTAGAAGAGGGTGAAGTTAAGATGGTGGCTGTGTGCGATTCAGTTGGCACAATCAGCTGGCTTTCATCAGATGAAGTAAAAGTGATCTCGATTGATGGGAACTGTGTATCTCAGCTATTGGAGGGCAGGAATGATACATATGAAAAATCGGAGAAGTGTCCTGCGTGTGGGTATCCAGTGAATGCAAGGGTAGAAGTCTGCCCGTCGTGTGAATTGACATTGATTTTTGATGAGGACTAGGTATTGAACTTCCTGTTTGGTGTCTGACACTGCAAAGTGAAATTGAAAACTCGATCGGATCTCTTAAAAAGGGGTCCGATTTTTGTGTTAATTTACTATAGTCATTATTGCATATGTTGATTATAATTTACTTCAAGTTATAAATACTTAACAAGGAGGGAAGTCATGAGAAGTATAAAAAAGCGAACAATAGCAATTATACTTGTTTTGGTGCTTTTGTCTTCATTGTCAACAGGTGCTTTACTTCTATTTAGAAGTACAGTGATCATGAACGATGTTGTCGATACTCAGTTCGGCGATAGACTCACAGGTGCTGAAAGAATGTTGGAAATATATTTGAAAGACCAGTTTGGAACATTATCTTTATCAAACAGCGGGCGTTTAGTCGATAAAGATGGGCTCGCGCTTGATGGTAGATTTGAGGTTATTGATAAGATCGCTAAGGCACTTGGTGTTGAGGTTACTATATTTAGTAGGGCTGGCAATGATTTTGTCACGGTATTGACATCAATTGTAGACAATCAAGGTTTACGTGCAAGTGGAACAAAGCTAGATTCGTCAGAAGAGGCATATACAGCGATTTCAAGTGGTGAGCTGTTCAGAGGGTCATCGCGTATTCTTGGAAAAGATTATGTCACCATTTATAAACCGATCAAAAATAATGATGAAACAGTAGGTGTCTATTTTGTTGGTGTGTCTAGCGAATCCGTTTACAACATCATTTCTGAAGGCTTCTCTGATATTGTTCGTTTTGCGCTATTAAGTATGGTCGTTGTCATGATCGTTTCTGTGGTAGCCAGCTTCATTTTAGGTGGATATATTGTGGGGCCAATCACTGCTGTAACAGCAGTGCTCAGCAAACTGGGTAATCTTGATTTTTCACATGCATCTGATGATCCATCGATAAAATATTCGAATCGCAATGATGAAATCGGTGAAATGGTTAAGTCTGTGAATCAAATGAAGACGAATATTGCTCATTTTATTGAAGAAGCATCCAAGTCTGCTGAAGAGCTTGCAAGCACATCTAGGCAGTTGACTGCCACCTCAAATCAGTCCGCTACATCGGCTGAGGAAGTAACAAATACGATTAGTGAAATTGCAAGAGGTGCAGGTGATCAAGCGGAGAGTACCTCTTTGGGTGCAGAAAAGTTGGTGGATTTAGGCAATACCATCGAAGGTGATAAAGTGAATATTGGTAAGCTTGTATCGGCATCCGATCAGGTAACTAAAATCATAAAAGAAGGACTTGTAATCCTCGACGATTTGGAAGAAAAGACAAAAGCAAACGGAAATGCGTCAGCGGTTGTCTATCAAAGCATATTAAAAACAAATGAGAGTTCAAATAAGATCGGTGAAGCAAGCACTTTGATCGCATCTATCGCAGAACAGACTAATCTACTTGCGTTAAATGCCGCAATTGAAGCGGCAAGAGCAGGCGAGTATGGACGCGGATTTGCTGTGGTGGCTGATGAAATCAGGAAGCTGGCAGAGCAATCCACTGTGTCGACGAAAAACATCGACTTAATGGTTGCAAACCTGATTCAGGATGCTAAAACCGCGGTCACAAAAGTGATCGAAGCAGAAGAAATCGTGAAGTATCAAGAAAAGACGGTAGGAGAAACGCGAAACAAATTTAGTGAAATATCATCGGCTATGGCGCTCGCTCAGCAAATGGTGATGCTAATAGAAGAATCAAGTGGCATCATGGACACTCAAAAAAATCAGGTTCAGGACGTTATTCAAAATCTGTCAGCAGTCGCTGAGGAGAACGCCGCCTCTACAGAAGAGGCTTCGGCTGCGATACAGGAACAGTCAGCTTCTATCATAGAGATATCAAGTGCAAGTGAGAATTTGGCAGCACTCGCTGTGAGGCTAAAAACGCTTCTTGAGAAATTTAACGTTTAAAAGTGCTAAATGCGAAAGGGACCTCTTTTTTTAAGAGGTTCTTTTTTCATGCGAACTTCCTGTTTGGTGTCTGACACTTTATGATATAATCGAATCAGAATTCAAAGTGGGAATCGAGGTGAACACGATGATATATATAGCCAGTGCTAAATTCAGGGTGAATGTCACTTGGGCGAATTCGCTTAAAGATAGGAGACAAGTTGCTCAGAAGGTGCGCGACTCGATCAAATCCAAGTATAATGTGTCTGTTAAATTGATTTATGAGGCACATATGCGCCGTTTTGAGTTATATTTTTGTTTGGTATCGGATGATGGTGATTATTTGCATTCTGTGATAGATGAGATACTGGCGTGGCTTGATGAGGACGCTTCGCTAGATGTTTCATGTGAATATGATGTGGATTCGTGGCACTAAAACGGAAGTTGAGATTACATGGCGTCTGACACGACGGTTTGGAAGGAGGATATAAAATGAAGAAAGTGACCTTTCAGGAACTCTCACAAGATTATTTAAACCAACTTGTGAAAGGTGCGTTTTTAACGGTGAAACATGAGGGGAAAGTCAATGCGATGACGATTGGATGGGGGACTTTAGGGTACATGTGGAATAGGCCTATCATGATGGTGCCTGTGCGCTTCTCTAGATATACGCATACGTTGATCCATGAAGCACAGTCTTTCACGGTGAGTGTGCCGATTGCGAAAGATTTAAAGAAAGCGCTTACACTGTGCGGGACAAAGTCGGGCAGAGAGCTGGATAAGATAGATGCGAGCGGGTTGACATTGGCGGCGCCGCAATCGGAAGCCATTGAAACGCCGGTCATAGCTGAGTGTGAGCTCCACATTGAATGTAAAATTGTCTTTAAGCAAGCAATGGATTTGAGTTTATTAAGCGATCAAATTGCTAGTTCGCATTATGGAGATGGCGATGAGCATGTCTTGTACTATGGAGAAATCCTTGCTGCATATTATACGGGTGAGTGAGAGGTATGGGGACTAGGAGGTAAAGGATGAATATTTCTAAAGAAGTGAAGGATCTTCTAATGAATCAAAGACTTTGTATGATGGCAACTTGTTTGGCGGAGGAACCATACTTGTCGCTTATGAACTTTACTTACCTTGAAAATGAATCTAAGGTGATTTTAAGCACGCGTAAAAACAGCAAAAAATACTTCAATGTTCAGAATAATAAAAATGTGTCTTTATTGGTTTTTTCCGAAAGTGAAGGGATCAGTGTCACACTCTTAGGTACTGCTTCTACTCTATTGGCACATGAAGAAGACGTATACAAAGCGCAGCATATGAAGAAGAACAATATGCCTCAATTCATTTTAGGAGATGATATCGGTTTGATTATTTTTGAAATTGAGCGAATCGTCGTATCGAATTATTTGGATCAGGTGGTATACACAGATTAATTAAAGCGAAGAGGTGTGCGATGGCGATTTTAGTTAAGCATGAGGCAACGGGCGTTGAATATTAGATGATTGGCCCAGCATTACGAAGGGAGAAGCTTATGGATGCTTTAAAAATGGCAGCCGCTATCGTCTTAGCCGTTGCTTTATGGGGGGTCTTTTTTAGACTGATTGGAAACATTATTGAGAATTTAAGATTGGGCATTCTCAAGTTGATTAAGTTTATAAATAATGAGTGAAGAATATTTAAAACGGAAGCTGAAAGTGATCAAGGGGTCGGACCCCCTGATCACTTTCAGGCGTCGTTCAAGAGCAGGGAGGAATAACATGAGAATCAGCAAGGAAAAACATGTCTTTAAAATGTCCCCGGACAATATGCCTGCAGCTAAATGTAATTCAGGTGATGTTGTTGTTTTCGAAACGATGGATTGCTTTTGTGATGCGCTCATCCCAGAAAACACTATATTTGGCGAAGCGTATTTGAAAAATACCAACCCCGCTACCGGACCGCTTTATATAAACAATGCAAAGGTTGGGGACACGCTTAAAATCGACATCATCGATATTCAAGTTGGGGATGTGGGAATTTATGTATCTGGACCTGCCAATAAAATATTCGAGGTGTTTTTTAGTGATTTTCAAGTTGACCGAATAAAAGTGGAAGATGGGTTTGTTCATTTATCAAAAGATTTGATCGTAAAGTCAAAGCCTATGATCGGTGTGATTGGTTTGGCTGACGATGGTGGAACAGCAACTATGTTGCCTGGTGTTCATGGTGGCAATATGGATTGCAACGATATATGCAAAGGCACTTCTTTATACTTGCCAGTATTAGTTGAAGGAGGCTTGCTTGCAATTGGTGATTTGCATGCGTTAATGGGCGATGGCGAAATAGGGGAGTGTGGCCTAGAGATTCATGGAACCGTTACAGTAAAAGTAACTGTCATAAAAGATAAGAAGGTTGCAGCGCCTATAGTTGAGTCAAATGATTTTATTGAGTTAATAGGGTTAGGCAATACAATAGAAGAAGCGACGCACCATGCATCGCAAGAAATGTTCAGATACTTAGTTGATGAATTAAAGATAGAGAGCCGGGATGCAGCTCGGATTTTGTGTTTGTGCAGTGACCTGAAAATTTGTCAGCAAGCGAATAAAATTAAAACGGTTGCAATGAGGGTACCCAAGTACGCAATTGTTTAGAAGATAGTGATCACTTTTTTAAAACGAAGTTGAAGTGTATAAACGAAAGGAAGTGAAAGTATGGAAGCTATAAAGGGTATAGACAAAACTTTGGATTCAGGGCCATTTTATCATGGAACGAAAGCGGATATGAAAATAGGTGACTTGCTAGAACCGGGTTACAGCTCAAACTATGGTGAGATGAAAAAGGCCAATTTTATTTATTTTTCGGCGACACTTGATGCTGCAATTTGGGGTGCTGAACTCGCAGCGGGTGACGCTGAGGGCCGAATTTATATCGTGGAACCGACGGGTGCATTTGAGAATGATCCAAACCTCACAGATAAGCGTTTTCCAGGTAACCCAACGCGGTCCTATCGTAGTCGAGAGGCGATACAAATAGTGGGTGAAGTATTGGAATGGGAGGGGCATGCACCAGAAGTGCTTCAGCACATGAGAGAGCATATAGAGAATCTTAAAAAACAAGGGATAGAAGCAATAAACGACTGATCAGGGGGTCCGACCCCTTGATCACTTTTTTTTACTCCAAAATAAAATGTTAATGGAAGTTGACAGAAAAATCAGGCGATGATACTATATTGATAATAGATATATCAATTATCGATATAGTTATTAGGGGGTTATTTGATGGCAAGAGAACAACTAAAAACATTAACGGAGTCTATGTATTATATACTTTTGACGCTTCTCAAGCCACAACATGGCTATGGCATCATGCAGGAGGTCGACCATTTAACGAAGGGGCGGGTGAAAGTTGGCGCAGGCACACTTTATAACTTGCTTTCTCGATTTGAAGAAGAAGAAATCATCACTCAAGTCGTCGAAGAAAATCGAAAGAAAGTCTATTTGATTTCGGAGAAAGGGCTAGCGATATTAAGGGCAGAGCACCAGAGGCTAAATCAACTGGTTGACGATGGAAATTTGTTGCTGAAAGAAGGGAGATGGCCAAATGAAACGTAAAAGCAAATGGGTGTTTTGGGGTTTTTTATCACTAGATTATAAAGCTATAGAAAATTATNNGATCAACCGCGTATTTGCTAAGTTTATAGCAGCGGAACCTAGAGATCTCAAGTTTTGTGTGGATGTGTTCAAAAATGGTGGGCCACTGGCGCCTGAAAATACTGAAGAAGCAATCGTATACAGAGAGCTTTGCAAAGAGTCTGGATGGCACTTTATCACATCTCTTGATTATTTACAGTATTTTTATGCCGATAAGAGCGATGATGTTACGCCGATCCAAACAGATGAGGTACTAGAGCAGAAGATTGTGGCTTCAACTTTATGGAAAAACGAGTTAATGGGTTTGATGCTTTTTATGTTCATCGCAGGTTTGAATACGGTGCTGCATTTTCCGATTAACTACAAAAATCTCCTTACCTATGTTGGCGTATTCGGTACATATTTATTTCCGGTTTTATTTTTGGTCATTGTCATCTCATCAAGCTATAATTTATCTTGGATTTTTAGAATGAGACGTTCTGTAAAAAATGGGCATTCGCTTAGAGTACCCACATTAAAAGCAGCA
>DMYC01000009.1 GCA_003482695.1 Clostridiales bacterium UBA8960 | reverse complement strand
ATCAAGGGGTCCGACCCCTTGATCATTTTGATCACTCTTAACTCATTAACCGCAGCTTGAGCAAGATCCACAAGCTGAAGGTTGAACGTTTAACGGTTGAACAGAATACCCATTTCCAACCCACTCAACTTTGATTTCGCCTACTGAATCATATACAGATTTCTCAACGACAAAGTTGATGCCGTTTACAACTTCTGTAAAATCGCCTTCGTTGATGTTGTCAAGACCAAGACCAAAGCTTGGACCGCTACAACCCATACCAGCGATGAATACTCTAATGTTTTGTGGTTTATCGGCTTGTGAAGCTAAAACCTCAGTAATTTTCTCACATGTTTCTTGATTAGTCGCAATATACATATATACACCTCCGTAAATTTTAACGATGCCATCATCATTACATGATTTGATTATAATATAATTCCTACTAAATTAGTATAGATAATTCAAAATTTTAATGAATCTTTACAAATTGTTTTCAATTGTTCTTACTGTATCTCCACATCTAGACAACACGGCCTTATTCATGATAGATTATAGGAAACACATGGAGGGCTACATGAAAAAAGGATTTGATTCAGAAAAATATCTTGAGGAACAATCGAAATTCATCCTTGAACGCGTAAACAATTTCGATAAACTTTACTTGGAATTTGGCGGAAAACTCATATATGACATGCATGCAAAGCGCTGTTTGCCTGGTTTCGATGAAAATGCAAAAATCAAACTGCTACAAAAGCTAAAAGACAAACTTGAAGTCATCGTCTGTTTATATGCAGGTGACATAGAACGCAACAAAATCAGAGGCGATTTCGGCATCTCATATGACATGGACGTTCTCAAACTGATCGATGACCTTCGTGGAAACGGGCTTGAAGTCAATAGCGTCGTCATCACAAGATATGATAACCAGCACGCCGCTACAGTCTTCATCAACAAACTCGAACACATGGGCATCAAAGTATACACACACCGCGCAACGCTCGGATACCCAACTGATGTTGACATGATCGTAAGCGATGAAGGTTATGGAAAAAATCCTTATATCGAAACAACAAAACCGATCGTCGTCGTTACAGCGCCAGGACCAGGTAGCGGAAAACTTGCAACTTGCCTCAGCCAACTATACCATGAATATAAATTAGGCCGAAAAGCAGGCTACTCGAAATTTGAGACATTCCCCGTTTGGAATATGCCTTTAAAACACCCACTTAACATCGCATATGAAGCGGCTACAGTGGATCTTAAAGACGTCAATCTCGTGGATTCATTTCATCTTGAAGCTTATAATGAAGTGGCAGTCAATTACAACCGCGACATCGAAACTTTTCCTGTCCTTAAGCGCATCATAGAAAAAATCACAGGATGCGAATCCATGTATCAATCGCCAACCGACATGGGCGTTAACCGAATCGCATTCGGCATCACAGATGATGAAGTGATCAAGGAAGCTTCAAAACAAGAAGTTATCCGGAGATATTTCAAGACAGGCTGTGAATACAAGACCGGACTTTGCGATATTGAAACCTTCAATCGATCTAAGATGATCATGGAAGAGTTGATGCTTAAGCCGACACACCGTATCGTTGTGGAGCCTGCACGCGCATTTGCGCAGGCGCTCACAGCAAAATTCGGCGAGGATGCTGTCATCCCAACCATGGCTCTTGAGCTTCACAATGGCGAAATCGTCACCGGTAAAAACGGCCAAGCCATGGATGCCGTCGCTGCATGTATTATCAACGCGCTCAAGCAGTACGCAAATATTTCTGATGACGTTCATTTGCTCTCACCTGCCATATTGAACCCGATCATCAAACTAAAAACGGAGTCATTAGGTGACAAAACCTCCTTGCTTGACCTCGAAGAAGTCCTGATTGCGCTTTCCATCAGTGCGGCATTCAACCCGATCGCACAAGTGGCTTTAGACGCCCTAGAGAGCATCAGAGGCTGCCAAGCACATGCAACAGTCATTCTGCACTCCAACAACGAAGCGACGCTTAGAAACCTCGGCATCGACATCACAAGCGATCCACAGTTTGCGTCGACGAACTTATTCTATGGCAAGTAGAAATAAAACGAAAGATTAACAAAAAGGATACCCCTGAATTTGATGGGTATCCTTTTTCTATGTTATAATTTATGAAACTGTCAAAAAAGCTTTAAGAAAGGACCCCGACATGACCAAACAAAGATTCTATGCCTTTGACATTATAAGAACGATCGCAGCATACGCCGTCATCATCGTACATGTGACAGCCATTGCCTATACACTCTACGATAGAGACTCGTTTCAGCTCCTCGCTGTTTCTGTAATCAACCGAACTTTCAAGTTCACCACACCTGTATTCATCTTTTTAGGTGGCCTTATGGTCAACTTAAAATACAAAGATAGNNGCCTTTAAAATACGCCCTTTTTACTTGGATCGCTTCAAACGCATCTATGTCCCTTATCTCATTTTTTCTTTGCTTTACATGCTCTCACACGTTCTTCTGTTCGGTTCGAAGTATGCACCTGACTTAATCCTTGAGCATCTTGTTTACGGGAGCGCAAAATACCACCTATATTTCGTCATCATCATCAGTCAACTTTACTTGATCACCCCGCTGCTTATAAAACTAAAAACGACCAAACACAAACACACAATTGCGCTAATCACACTGATCATCAACCTATGGGCAATTGTATATTTAGTTTTCCCCTACTCGGACCGTTTTTTCCTAAAGTATGCATTTCCGTATCTTGTTGGTCTCCTTTATGGGACAGAACTTTCCACCTTTTTAAAAAGTTTAACCGTCAAAAGGGCTGTTGTTCTCACCACAGTCCTCACTGGTGTAATCTACGCAGGGTCCTTTTATTATCAAACAATCGGTACAAAAGGGTATAGCCCAGAATTTCAAATCCTAATCTGGTTCATATACACGAACTTATGCGTTTACAGCTTGATCATCTTGGCACATTGGCTCGAAAAAAACACGTGGCTACGCGATAAAGCCGTATCCATCACACAGTATTCTTTTTTCATCTACCTGATTCATCCACTTGTTCTTGATGGCAATGAAAGACTGCTAAACACCGCCGGACTCCACTCCGTCACATTGAGACTCGCACTGAATCTAGCCGTGACACTGGTGCTTAGCACAATACTCTCAAAATGGCTAAAAAAGCTGTTTTCATTTTTAAGGTTAGCTTAAATGATGGTGGACTTCATAAACCCAACCACTTGTTTACGGTGATTATACACATTTATCGCAAGCTGTGCTCGAATCGACTCATATTCTTCAAAACGAATTAACTCATGCTTTAGCAAAAGATCAGGCACAAACGCATCAAGCGCACGGTAACTGCCATCTTCTATTTTCATCGCGATGCCCAGCCCTTCACCACGAATCGTCATACAGTACACAGACTCTGCCCCAAGTTTGGCAAGAATTCGTCCCTTCGTCGCGGTCATCAAAATCGTGTCAAGCCTATCTGTTCCTGCCACATAATAAGGATTCTCAGTCATCGCTTCCGCAATGCGCTTAAGTGCATCCAAAGAAACCTGCAAATTCTCAGGTGGCTTTTTATCATCGAGCTTTGTATAGGCAAGTGCCATATTATATATAGGTAGTCCAAATACCGGAACACCACAACCATCGATGGCAATATCGATATTTTCTTTATGAAGCTCTGTTACGCTAGACACGATATCAAGCATCATCTGTTGAACCGGATGCTGAATTTCAATATAATCCTCAAGAGGCAACTCTTTTAAAAGTCCGAGCCCAAGCATTCCAGAGTGCTTTCCAGAGCACGGATTGTTCCCTTGTCCAAATGGGATCCCCTCCCGAAGAAGCCTTCTATACTCGCCTTCATGCATCGGTCTAGCTGTGCCACAGTCCAGATCGTCTACCGTCATACCCAGTTTATCGAGGATTTGATCCAGCACCTCGAGATGCGCCGATTCGCCGCCATGAGATGCGGTCATCAGCGCCAACTCCTTTGGCGTAATCCCGTATTTCTCTAGCCCGCCCCCTTCAACAAATGGAATAATTTGAAACGGCTTTGCAGATGAACGCCAAAACGTCCTTTTATAGGCATCGCCATACATAAATGCGATTTTACCGTCCGAATGCACACAAACAACATCTCCTCGATGGATGCTTTCTACTTCATCTCCTCTATAAACGTGAACAAGTTCAACTGACATGACTGTCCTCCTTAATTCATTATTTTTCTACCACCAGTATAGCAGAAAAATACCAAGCAAGCTATTTCGTCGTCGCTTGCTTGGTATTTTCCATACCCTTTATTAATTTCAATCTCTCTATCTATATTGGCATCGGGTTAACGCCCATCGCGATAAGAATCGCAACAAGGCCACCAGCCGCGAGTGAATAAATCACCATCGGAATCGCATTTCTCTTGATGAGCTGTCCTTCCATGCCTATAACACCAACTGTTGCACAAACTGCAACAACATTGTTGATACAGACCATATTGCCGATTGCACCACCGACGACTTGAAGGGCTACGATGAGTACTTCAGGCATATCGAGCAGTGACGCTGTTTGAAACTGTAGTGAGGAGAACAAAATATTTGAAACTGTATTCGATCCAGACATAAATGCGCCAAGAACACCGATGAATGGTGCGACGAACACATATGCGTTACCTGAAATATCTGCTAAAAACTGTGCCATAACCGCTAACATAGATGCGAGACCACTGCTATTTATGCCTGAGTTAAGCATAAGCTGTACCATCGCGATACCAGCGAAGAGTGCAATCGCTGCGCCAGAAACTTGCTTGAAGCTCTGTTTCCAAGCCGCTTTGACTTGCTCACCATTCATGCCATGCAGGAAATGTGTAAATAGTGCGACCAGCATAAAAGGAATCGTTCCTGGCAAGTAAGCCCACTTAAGCACATAAGCTTGGTTAATGCCAAAGAATGTCGGGAATGTGATGACGAGTCCGTTTAAAAAGGCTTTGAGTGGAAGCGTCGGAATACGTGTTATCACTAGAATCACTGCGATTAAGATATAAGGCGTCCAAGCTTTGAGTAGTGACATCTTTGCTTCGCCAGTGTTGCCTGTATCAGATGTCGATAACCATGACTTTTCCCACTTTGATTTTTCGTCAAAATCCCATACCGTCTTAGGCATTAAGAAACCTTTTTTAGCTGCAAACACGACGAGTACAAGACCGATTAATGCGCCTACTAAAGATGGAAGCTCAGGTCCAAGTGTTAAAGAAATCAGGTAGTATGGTACTGTAAAGCAAAGACCTGCAAATATTGCAAATGGGAACGCTTGTAGTGCGGGTTTAAACGATCTTTCTTTGCCAAACACTTTTGTTAAAAGCATAATCGCCATAAAAGGTATAAATGTACCGACGACGAAGTGAATCGTGCCAACTGTTCCAGTAAGTGCCATCGTAAATGCACCAGCATCCACGCCAAGTGCCCCTAAATCAGTACTAAGTGTACTCATGGCACCAAATACAGGTGTGCCAACTGCACCGAATGATACCGGAACACTGTTGAGTATAAGCGCGACCATTGCGGCAGCCAGTGGTGGAAAACCGAGTCCGATCAATAAAGGTGCTGCGAGTGCTGCAGGTGTACCAAAACCAGCTGCGCCTTCGATAAATGCTGCGAACATCCAGCCTATGATTAAAACTTGTATACG
>DMYC01000153.1 GCA_003482695.1 Clostridiales bacterium UBA8960 | reverse complement strand
ATGCTCGATTTTCATAAGAAAAAAGGTGCCGATATCACCATTTCGGTTATTGAAGTGCCTTGGGAGGATACATCCAGATTCGGTATTCTCAATACGGATCAAGACGATTTTATTACGGAGTTTGAAGAGAAACCAAAAAATGCAAAATCAAACCTCGCTTCCATGGGCATTTACATTTTTGATTGGAAATCCCTCAGATCTTATCTGATTTCTGACGAGAAAAATCCAAAATCTGCAAATGACTTTGGCAAGGACATCATTCCAAACATGAAACGCGATGGCAAGAAAACATTTGCATATCGCTTTGAAGGCTACTGGAAAGATGTTGGTACAGTGAAAAGCTACTGGGAAGCTAATATGGATTTGCTTTTAGAAAACAATGAATTAGATTTGTATGATGCGACTTGGAAAATTTACAGTAAAAATAGGCATTTGCCTCCTCAGTATGTTTCCTGTGATGCTTCAGTGACAAACTCATTAGCTAATGAAGGCTGTTTTATTGAAGGCCATTTAGAAAACTGTGTTCTTTTCAATGAAGTTTTTGTACGTAAAAACGCCAAAATATTCAATAGTGTCATTTTGTCTGGTGCAACGATAGAGGATGGATGCGAGATTCACAATGCAGTTATAATGGAAGATGTCGTCGTAAAGGCAGGAACTGTAATAGGCAAGCCTAATAGCGAAAATGTCTATCTGGTCAGCAAAAATAAAATTATGGAATCAGAGTGAGGTTGACTATGAAAAATTGTCTAGGAATTCTAAACTTAAGTGAAGTGGATGCGCCTTTCGGCGTGCTATGTCAAGGCCGACCAGCTTCTATGTTACCATTCGCAGGTCGCTACCGCGTCATCGATTTCATGTTGTCCAATATGGTCAACAGCGGCATCAATACGATTGGCGTTTTCACCGGAAATAAAGTGAGATCTGTCATGGATCATCTCGGCTCTGGAGAACCATGGGACCTTGATCGAAAAATAAACGGTTTGTTCTTATTTACGCCGACTTATGACTATACAACCGTCAATGCAAAAGTGGGCGATATTGATCTTTTTTATCAAAACAAATCTTTCGTTAAAAATGCGAAGCAAGAGAATATTTTGTTATCTAAAACTTACATGCTCGCAAATATCGACCTTCAAAATGCATATCAGGACTTCGTCGATTCAGATGCAGATATCTCTATTGTATACAAAAAGGTCTCAGATCCTAAAAACCGTTTCATCGGATGTGACAAAATCAATTTTAGTGATTCTGGTGAATTTGAGTCTGTGGGTACAAACCTAGGGATGGAGGAAGACTTCAACTTGTCGCTTGAAATGTACTTTATCAAGAAATCGGTTTACTTCGATCTTTTGTTTGAAGCAATAGAAAAAGGAAATGCAAACTATCTCAAGCAAGCCGTTTTGCATGGGCTAAGCAAATACAAAGTTCGCACTTACGAGTTCAAGGGCTATGTGGCTTGCATCAATAACATTAGAAATTATTTCGATGCCAATATGTCCATCTTAAATTCGGAAATTTCAAATGAACTTTTCTTCAGAAATGGTCATATTTTCACCAAAGTAAAAGACGAACCTTCGACCCATTACATGAAAAATGCACGCATTAAAAATTCGTTTATCGCAAACGGCTGTCAAATTGATGGTTATGTTGAAAACTCTATCATATTTCGTGGTGTGAAAATTGCTAAAGGTTGTATTATCAGAAACAGCATTGTCATGCAAAAGACACACGTAGATGAGAATACACATTTAAATTACGTCATTTTGGATAAGCGTACGACGATTAATCCTGGTGTGACACTAATCGGAGATCCGTCCCTCCCATATATAGGAGGTAAGAAAGCCATCATCTCTAAGGAGGGCGAATCATGATCAATGTCGTATTTGTCGCGTCTGAAGCCGCACCTTTTGCAAAGACCGGTGGACTCGCTGATGTAGCCGGTTCACTACCAAAAGCGTTACGGTCTCATGATGCCTTTGTAAAAGTCTATATGCCACTACACATTAAGATAGCCCCTCATTTTAGAGAGCAAATGACCTTTGTGGGTTACACCACAGTGAACATGGGCTGGCGTACGCAGTACGTCGGCCTTCTCACCATGAATTATGAAGGTGTGGACTACTATTTCATTGACAATGAGTTTTACTTTAAGCGTCATGCACTTTACGGTGATGGTGACGATGCCGAAAGGTATATTTTTTTCAGCAAGGCCGTTCTTGCGTCACTTAAGATGACCGGCAACAAGCCAGACATCATCCACACAAACGATTGGCATACTGCGTCGATAAACGTTCTTCTCGATTACTATCGCAAGCACGACGATTTTTTTGACAACATCAAGTCCGTCTTTACGATTCACAACTTACGCTATCAAGGTGTTTTTGATCCATATATTATGGGCGACCTTCTCGATTTGCCTTACGAGTATTTTCACGAAGATCGATTAAAGTTTTATGATTCGATTAACCTCCTTAAGGGCGGCATCGTTTTTAGTGATCATGTGACGACCGTTTCGAACAGTTACGCTCATGAAATCACATTCCCCTATTTCGGCGAGAACTTGGATGGCATCATTAACAAGTACAAGTACAAACTCACAGGCATTGTCAACGGAATTGACTACGATGTCTACTCTCCCGTTACAGATCAAAACATCCCTGTGAATTTTGACATGGACCATCTGGAGAAGAAAGGTGAAATCAAAACTTACCTCCAAGAGCGCTTCGGTCTATCTGTGAATCATGAGACGCCTGTTTTAGCGATTATTTCAAGACTTGCCGATATGAAAGGCCTTGATTTGATTCGACATATTTTAGATGAGTTGCTTGAACTAGATGTGCAATTGATCGTTCTCGGTACGGGTGAAAAACAGTATGAAGACATGTTCAAGCATTATCAATATCGATATCCAAACAAGCTGGCTGCACGCATCTATTTCGACCAATTCGAGTCACATGCGATTTATGCCGGGGCAGATTTGTTCATTATGCCTTCTTTGTTTGAACCTTGTGGCCTAAGCCAACTAATTGCGCTCAGATATGGTACGATTCCTGTGGTTAGGCAGATCGGTGGCCTTAAGGACACGGTGATTCCTTACAACAAATATACAGGTGAAGGCAACGGCTTTGGATTTATGAACTATAATGCGCACGAACTATTGTACACCATTAAAGAGGCACTTGACTTTTATCATGACAAAACGAGCTGGATATCCATCATGAAACAAGCGATGTCTGCAGACCATAGTTGGGAAAGGTCATCAAAGGAATATTTGACCGTATACAGGAAAGTATTAGGTAAAGAGTTATAGAGGTGACTTATGAAATTAACGGTTTCAGAATTTAAGAAAGATTATATTGATACAATAAAGGGATCGTCTGCAAGGCAAATTGAGGACACGACCCCGCTTGAGCGTTACACTGCATTAGGTGAGCTGCTTAAGGACTATATTGGGCATATTTGGGCCAACACGAACAAAGCCTATCGCACGGAACAGA
>DMYC01000279.1 GCA_003482695.1 Clostridiales bacterium UBA8960 | reverse complement strand
TGCTTCCGTTGGTGACAGGCACCAAATCGGAAGCAGAGGTTAAAAAGTGTTATCAAAATGACTGTATTGCTAAGTTTCAGTGTTTGATTCAAACTGAACTTCCGGTTTGGTGTCTGACACTTTTCTAAACGTGTGTTGAAGTTGAAGATGAGTTTACGCCGAAAAGGTATCTGACACCCATTAATTTGACTGAGCGAAGCATGGATGAGATGAAACAGCAAAGTGCAAAGATTGCGCGTGGATTTAGTAGAAACAATAGCGTAATTACAGTACTAAAAAGACATTTAGAAAACCGGACGGTAAACAATAGTCCGGTTTTTGTTTTTCTCTTGCTTC
The DNA here is from genome assembly GCA_003482695.1 of Clostridiales bacterium UBA8960. GTDB lineage: Bacteria > Bacillota > Clostridia > Peptostreptococcales > Acidaminobacteraceae > Fusibacter_C. The sequence goes on along the minus strand of DMYC01000279.1, from coordinate 4,231 downwards.
TTGTACTTGAATTGGATGGCTTATAACTATTCTACAAATCGCATTTCATTTAAGTTGATGAGCATAATGTGATTATTTGTTTCAGCTAACGCCTTAAGTTCTTTTGAAAATCCTGACTTAGAGAATAAGTAGTAATAGGTCTCTACCGAGTCAGGCATCACTTGTACTTGTAATGACTGCATTTTGGTAAGTAATGAGATGCCAACAAGCGATGAGGTCCATTTACATTCACTCAATATTAGCCTTTGGTGTTGATCAAATGCGACTATATCGATCTCTTCGCCCTTTTCCCACCATCTGCCTATGTGAAGGTAGTAAAAAGGAAGATGGTTTTGTTGCTTTAAACTATTCAAATATTGAATTGCAATTTTTTCGAATACCGGACCTAGAAAACGATTGAGATCGGGTTCAATGACATTTGTAAGCAAATAGTCGCTTCCAACATCTGTTAGTTCTGTCATGTAAGGAAACATGTATGTGAAGTAGAATCTAAAGTAGGCGTCCTTAAGAAAATATAGCCCTTTTCTACTTTTCGCCTTTTGCTTAATAGGCATGGTGACAGAATATTCTTTTTCAATAATGCCAAGCTCAATTAGATTATTCAGGTAGTAATTAATCTTTGTTCGGTCAATATCTGTTTTCTGCTCAATCTCGTTAAGTGTTGTACTACCCAAAGCGATTACTTGAATAATCGAGTAATAGGTCATGACCTCCCTTAATTCCTGTCTTAGTAAAAATTCTACTTCATTAAATAAAATAGCTCCCCTGTCTAATGCAAACTGAGCAAGATTTTCTTTGAAGGTTAGATTTGCATCGATTTGTTTTAAATAATGAGGTACGCCTCCTAGAACACCATAATATTTGATGGACTCTTCAATTGAAGACTGATTAATCATTCCTTGAGCTTCAGAAAAACTCAACTCCTCCAACTTGTAAAACCCTGTTATTCTACCATATAGGGGATTCTTTACAGAGAGTAGCTCTTTTTCCATAAATGCCATCGATGAACCACACAATATTAGTTTAATATTACGATTCAGGAGTTGACTATCCCATATTTTTTGAAAAATTGAGGCAATTGAGGGGTTCCCATTAGAAAGATAAGGAAACTCGTCAATAATGACTAACAATTTTTCTGATTCCGATCTCTTAGCTAAATATTGAAGTGCTTCTTCCCAGCTCTCAAAAGAACTTATATAATTTTCTACAGGCGTATCCTTGATGAGTGCTTTCGAAAATAAAGATAATTGGTTTTTATCAAGTGTTTCAATCGCCGAGTAAAAGATATGTTGTTTACCTCTTGAAAACTCTCTCAGAAGCTCTGTTTTTCCAATCCTTCTTCGACCATACATGACGATGAATTCTGCTTTTTTTGAGTCATACTTATTTTCCAAGAACGTGAGTTCTTTTTTTCTACCAACAAACATGCAAGTTCTCCTTTCAGATTTGGTTGATTGGAAACAGTATATCAAAATTGATTGTATTTGTCGAGTCGTGATTAGACTAAATAAAACTCGACAAATTATACCTTGTATCCGACCTTGGATTGAGCTGCGTTTCTTAGTTTAAAGAAAATACCTTGATGAAGATGAAGAAATTACCTTTATGAAAATGCAGAAAATACTTTGATGGGTATTGTATTTGTTTGAAATGGGAATATGGGTTCCAGGCTATTATAAGGAAGAACCTTAGTGTTATTGTTCTGTGATATAGTAAAATGAACACTTGTAGGTAATGAAGCCAGAGCTTTCGCCATGCGAGTGCCTGTGACATCCATCTATATGTGTGAAACTAGCAATCGAGGGTATTTATGCATTATTAAGACGTTTAAGAAGTTTATCATAAAAAATACCAGGAGGAGAACTATGTCATTTCAAGCTTATATAGATAATATCACAACTAAGACAGGACAGACCCCAGAACAGATTAAAGATAACGCGGAGATACAAGGCATCTTGTCAGAGGATATGAAGGCAACAGTTTTTACTGATTGGCTTAAAAAAGAGTACAATTTGGGACATGGGCATTCTATGGCACTTTGGAAGTATTTTTTAGGGCATAAGTGGATTGTCACTAAGCATTCTAAGATGTAGTTATGTATTGAGTCGTTAATACACACGATGCATAACGGCGGAAGTATCTGAAAGAGTGCTCAGTGTTACATTGCGGTAGCGTAGCCTTTTGAGTCAAGGAAAGTGCGGTGGAAAGAAACAAAATAAGCGTGTGTGGCATAAAACAAAATGTTTTTTGCCTTTTTTTGTGTATAAAAAAGTTAAAAATGACTTTTTATTGGTAAATAGAAAATAGAGTTTCTGCTAAAATGGTTCATGGTATAATAATATGAAGCGAATTCATTATAGGATGATTCAAGAGGGATCATCCGAGAAAGTGGTGAGTATGAATCTCTTTGACAAAATACCAGAAAATCTGTTTTCAATACTATCCTCTAAAAACAGGAGCATTTATCTTGATGCTCTTTTTGTTGTTAAAGAAAGCTATCGGTATGAACTCAATGTCACGAGAAGCGATATGAATGCGCTTCTCATATCGAAGCTCGAATCGGAAATGTATGCTATGGAATCTGAGGGCGATGATGATTTTATACAAACCAGTTCAGATATTTCGTCGAAAGCGAACTTTCTGATTCGGAAGCTTTTAGAAACGGGTTGGTTGATCGCCGAGTTTAGAGGCATGGATTTTGAAAACATCATCGAACTCCCCGATTATTCGAAGAAAATACTGGACACCCTTGAAGACATCATGAATGAAAAGACGACTGAGTACAATGGACTCGTGGTCTCCACATATAATAACTTGACTGCTCTTGATAGGGATCGAGGCGATTATGCCTATCAGACGCTGGGGCGTGCGATTGCGGATACGCGACAATTGATCGAAATGCTGAAAGATTTATATCAGAATATTGGACGATATCATCAAAGCGCCATTAAAATGGCTGACGTCAACGAGCTATTAAGATCGCATTTCGATGATTTTCAAGATGTGATCGTAGCAAAATTTCTGCATCCATTTAAGACCTTTGATTCCGTTCCCCGTTTCAAAGGGCCTATTATGGAAATCTTGAATCGCTGGTATAACGACGAGGAGATGATTTCTCTAATGGGAAATCAAGCGCTTAGCTACAAAGCATGTGAGACAAAACAAGAAGCTGAAATATTCATCCATGGAATGATCTCAGAGATTATTCAGCTTTACGACAGCATGCCGGTACTGATGCATGAGATCGACATCAGACACAATGCTTATACCAGAGCATCTATCGAGAAAATACAATACTTGATTCATCGGGATCGATCCGTAAAAGGCAATCTCGTGACCCTGATCAATGGATTGAAAAATGACGTAATTGACAGTGAGATCCTATCGAGTGGAATCTCTGCTTATAGACAGCGTTACGTGACGTCAGACTCTCTGTATGCGCGTTCGAGGATGACCAAAAGTAGGGTCATTTCTTCTGAACCGGTGAAAACCGTAGCGACCAACGTAAAAGATATGGCGACAGAGCAGTTCAAGAGAAGGATACAGGATAACTACGGACGTGACGCTGTAGTGAAGGAGATACTGGAACTTATCCGTAATGGAAATATCGACACTTCACAAATGCCCCTTGAGAACGATCGAGATTTTTCAAGGATCATCATGGCATCCCTGTTTGGTATGCAAATCAATGCGCCATATGATGTCACATTCAAGGATGATCGGGTTTATAATGAAAAGTATGATGTGCCATTGATCGAGTACATGAAAAAAGGAGGCAGTGAAGCGCCGTGAGTGAATGGATGATTAAGTATGAACGATTAAATCAAACGGAAAAACTGCTGTTTAAGCGCATGATCAATCAGCTGCTTTCAAAAACATTTTTGATAAGAGACGAGTACGATGCAAAGGAAAGCCGCGTCAGAGTGCATCCTGACTATAGCTTTGTCGAGAGAACTTTTGATATTTTTTCTGACTACCTTGAGCTTGGAGGCTGGACGCTTCATCGGGATAATCATTATGGTGTGATCTATCTTAACAGTGTACATGATTATAACAAGTTTCAATTCAACAAATTTATGACGATGATGCTTCTTACGTTAAGACTCGTGTTCGAAGAACGCCGAGAAGAAGTCAGCATTAGAAATGAGGTCCTCATTGAAACCAATGAAATAATCAGTAAAATGCAGGTGTTGGGTGCACTCGACAAAAAACCAAGCATGAAGGAAATATC
>DMYC01000350.1:671-2831 GCA_003482695.1 Clostridiales bacterium UBA8960 | reverse complement strand
GTTAAGCATAAAATTGCACAGGTGGGGTAGTGTAAAGCAAATTATGAAAAAATCAAAAACAGGAAGATAGCTCAACATTTAAGAAAAGTTGTACCAATGCATAAGCATCGTCGCCCTTGACCCTTCATCTGAGCGCTACAATGGCACGCCAAACACCGGCGATAACTCAAGAACAGAAGCAAGTTACCGTCGGTGGTGGCATATGATAGCATCGCTCAGATAAAGCATCAAGGGTAAATCGAAATCGAAGATTTCGACGACTCCCCATCCGGCTCAAATCTAAGAACAGCTAGCAAAGACATCTTCGGATTGAAGTTTAAGGATGGTTTGCTGACCGAGATAGATAAGGATCTGCCATTTTCCAGGCATATTCTGAGCGTTATCAAGCATATCGTTTGAATTAAGCACTCGATTATCGAAGCTAGTATGTTTTCTCAGAAAGTTGTAGTAAGCCACCCAAAGCGATACGGAGTAGTTGGCACCATCGAAGTTATCGTATCCGCAGGTGCAGCGATAAGACTCCTTGAAAGTTCTGTTGAGACGCTCAACGACCTGTTTGTAGGGTCTAAACTCTTTAGAGACGTCGTCATCATTAGCGAGTCCTATGACTTGAGTGATGTTGAAGTTAATCGGATCTTCCAGTAGCGCGAACTGTTGAGCAGCAAGTGGATAAGAACTATAGCCATCTGCGATAAAAGTGATTAAATCGCATGGTGACAAAAGACTCCTAAACGCTTTTCTCATGGCTAGAATACACGGTCCCACAGATCTGTTGTCAGAAACCTGATACCCAAGGATGGACTTGGTGAAAGCATCCATGATGAACCAGACAAAGCCTTTGACGCCTTTGACCTTGATGTAGGTTTCATCGGCGATGAATGTATCTGTCTTATCATACGGAAAATGATCGACGAAAGGCTTAATGACGGCTGCGGCGGTTTTGCAGTAGTTGGCGACCATGGTATGTGAAACTTTGATGCCATATAAATCTTCAAGTGCCTGAGCGGTCTTGCGAAGCGATAAGCCGAGATTTACATGGAAAGTGAGACAAAGCGACATGATATGTGCGCTCTGCTTCCTGAATTTAAATGATGAGGCATTCTTAGGCAATGAATTGAGATCCATCTTGAAAAAGTCAATGGTGAACTCACGGTAGATATAGTGGAGCTTGTACTTGTATTTCTCATCATTTTCAAGTATTCCTTGTTCGACACTATTCAGGTTGTGTAAGTAGTAGGAACACTTGTTATTGGTACATTTATGGATAATGAAGAATTTTCGATTCTTCTTGGGTTCAAGTGAATGACCGCAGTAAGGACACTTGAGTTTAAGCGCCTTTGTGAGATGCTTTCCAGAGGCGAAGGTGAACGAGCAGACCTTGCATTTATACTGGCCTTTGCCGCCGTTGTTGTCGTAAATGTAGTGATGCGGTGCGCCGCAACGTAGACACTGGATGTTTTCGGGAACGGTGCTACCTGATCTATTCTGTACGGGTCTGATTTTTTTCTTGTACTTCCATTCGTAGTACTCGAGAAGAAACAGCCAATCATGTTTAATAAAAGTCTGTATGATTGGAAGCTTGTCGGTCTTGAATTTTTGATATTTTGGAGAGTGCGTGTCATCATGAGCCCATTGTCCGATGGGAATAAATTTAGCAATAAATAGCACCAACCAACGAATTTGTTGGTTTTGATATTGAATTACTTCAAGTAAATAAGTTATAATTGTACGCATAACAATGACCGTCCTTTTCTGGATATATTTGGTGCGTGAGAACACAATTATAACCGAAAATGGGGGGGCATTGTTATTTTTGTTGAAAAAAACAATGAAACCTTTGGAAATACAGTTAAACAAAAACAAAGAGGAGTGTCAAACTTGACACTACCATAGTTTAAAAAGAGGTGATAATATGACTGAAAAATTTAATTCAATTGAAAGATGTGACTGCAATGTAATTCATGAGGATATTTTAAATCAAGTTAGAGATAAAATGCCTCAAGAAGAAATCCTTTATGATCTAGCAGAATTATTTAAAGTATTTGGAGATTCAACACGAATCAGGATATTATGGGCTTTACATGAAGCTGAAATGTGTGTTTGTGATATCGCTGTATTACTTAACATGACACAATCAGCAATTTCCCATCAGCTGAGAGT
>DMYC01000350.1:0-658 GCA_003482695.1 Clostridiales bacterium UBA8960 | reverse complement strand
ATGATCATGTAAGAGAAATATTTGATCAAGGTCTAATTCATATCAACGAAAAGTAGAAATACGGTAGAATAGAATGTTTTTTGAAAATTAGTATTCATATTAGATGGGCAATTCTTCAAGTAAATTTAAAAAGACTTGTAGTATGCAAAACAAAATTATAAATAATATTTAGGAGGAATTAAAATGAAAAAGAGATTTAAACTTGAAGGTTTAGAGTGTGCAAATTGTGCAGCAAAAATGGAGAGGGCTATTAATGAGCTTGATGGTGTGAAGGAAGCCACTGTAAACTTTATGACACAAAAACTTGTTATTGAAGGTGAAGATGAAAAAATGCCTACAATTATAGAAGAAGCAGAAAAAGTCGTTAAAGATATTGAGTCACATGTTATCATGAAAAAGGCTTAAAGGAGTTGAGGTAGCATGAAAAAACGTTTATGGAGAATAATTATTGCTGCATTAGTATTTATTGTAGCACTGCTAATTAATAATATTGAATGGTTGCAGATTGCTATGTTTGTAATCAGTTATATTATTGCAGGTGGAGATATTGTAAAAAGAGCTGTTACAAATATTCTTAGAGGTAAAGTTTTTGATGAGAATTTTTTAATGAGCGTCGCCACAATTGGAGCATTTTTAATCGGTGAGTATCCAGAAGGTA
>DMYC01000038.1 GCA_003482695.1 Clostridiales bacterium UBA8960 | reverse complement strand
TATGCAAACGTCGAGGCAAATTTTTTATCGATGGGCATGTCCAATGACTATGTAATTGCCATAGAAGAAGGCGCAAACATGATTAGAATTGGCACTAAAATATATGGTGATAGAAATAAATAAATCCTAGGAGGAGGCGTATATATGGGAGATAAATTTATCGACAAAATCAAATTTTTTTGGGGCGTTGACAGTCACGAAGAAGAGGATACAACAGAAGATTTTTATGAGGACATGAAACGCACAGACCTTGAAACAGATGATACTTATGCAACGATGAGTGCGATTTCCGAAGCAAATAGCAAATCGATGAATACCATTAAAACATCCAATAAAATACTTAATATTCATTCCAACGCTCAAATGAATGTCGTTTTATTCAACCCTAAGAATTTTGAAGAATCCACGACGATTGTGGACACTCTGAAAAGCAAGAGACCTGTCGTCATGAATATTTCTGAACTCGACAAAGACTTGGGTCGTAAAATATTTGATTTTTGTTCAGGCGCGCTTTACGCTGTAGATGGACACATTCAACAAGTTGCGAAAGGCATCTTTATTTTGGCACCACAAAATGTTGATATCACTGGTGACGTACTAAAAAAAGATGAAACACCTGTCAGCACCTGGTTAAGGGAATAATAAAATTGAGTTGAGAGAGGAATCCTATGACAGTCTTAAAAGTTGCACTCTACTATTTTTTTCAAGTTGTAACCTATTTGATTTTTGGTAGAGCGATGTTATCATGGTTAATCAGAGATCCTAGAAATCCAATCATGATGGTTTTGGTATCACTTACCGAGCCTATACTCGGCCCGATCAGAAAATTTCTTTTCAAATATAAAATTGGCGGAAATATGGTCGATTTTAGTCCACTCGCCGCACTTCTTCTGATTCAAATGCTAATGGCCATCGTACTTGCCGTGCTATGATTGATCGACAGTCTATTTTAAAACAGTACGGAACATTTATAGATTCTGAAGGTGTTTTTCTAAAGACACTCGATCAAATCATACAAGCTGAACGCAATTACGACGTTCAGGTGACGGCTTTTTTAACGCCGGATCTGACATATATGTTTAGTCAGCTCGTTAAAGCGCACACGGACCTTTTAATCGATATCATAGGCGTCTTTAAAGGGGCGGAAAGAAATCGGCTCGTCATAAGACCCGAGTTTGCAGATGCGGTAGACCCAAATGAGATGCTTGCTTTAATCGAAATTCAGTACAATCAAAAATTCAATCAGCTCGCTCACAAAGACGCGCTGGGTGCATTGATGTCGCTTGGCATTAAGCGGAGCAAAATTGGCGATATTGTCGTGTTTGATGGTGGGTTTCAGGTCGCCGTAGATAAAAGCCTTCTTGAGTATTTTGTGAGCCAAGTGGATAAAATCGGTCGTGCAGGTGTTCGCATACAGGTTAAGGCTTTTGATGAAGCCAAGGAAGTCGAACGTGCCTATCAAAACAAGTTTGGAACTGTAAAGTCACTAAGGCTTGATAGCCTTATCGCCATGGGCTATAATCTCTCGAGGCAAGAGGCTCAAAATTTGATCGAGTCCGAACAAGTTAAAGTCAATTTTGCAGTTTGCGATCGATCGGATTATACACCTAAAAGGGAAGATATGATCTCTGTACGAGGTTATGGGCGGCTTATAATCGACGAAATTCTAGGCGTCACAAAAAAAGACAGAATTAGAGTGTCATTGCGTGTGATGACACGATGATATGCGCAAGTAGGGGGGCAATATGATTACACCTTTGGATATTCAAAACAAACGCTTTGGCAAGAGTTTAAGAGGCCTTAATGAAATCGAAGTTGAAGAATTTATGGCTTTGATCGTAAGAAGCATGGAAGATTTGATTCAAGTCAACATAGATACCACATCAAAGCTTCAAGAATGTGAAAAGCAACTTGAACGGTATATTGCGATGGAAAGAACGATCAATGATGCCATGATTCTCGCGCAGCGAACGTCTGAAGACATGATTAAAAATGCGAATGACAAAGCGGCGTTTATTATCGAAAAAGCGGATGAGCAAGCGAAAAGGCTAATTGGTGATGCAAACAACGAAGTCTTGAGTGTCATTAAACGACATGAAGAAGCCAAACACGCGATGCAAACATTTCAGATGAGATTTAGAGTTTTAGTTGAAAATCAACTTAAGACCCTAGAAGAAACAATGGAGTAGTTTGGCGACTAAATAAAGTTGACGGCGCAAATTGATTCCGCTATAATATAACAATAATCATATTTACAAACGATCATTGGGACGAGTAGTAACATGTGCGTCAAGAGAGTCAGTGGAAGGTGTGAACTGATACGTGAGCATGTTATGAATATCACCCATAGTTATTCATTCGAAAGATATTATCGAGTAGTCTGAATCGGTTCGAACCCGTTAAAATGGATGAGAGACACTTTTGTGTAATTTGGGTGGTACCACGGTTAATTCGTCCCATAGCTATAGCTATGGGATTTTATTTTTTTGAATACATGATGAAAGGATGGCAGAAATGGGTTATAAAGAACTATCAAAAAATTCTGTTGCAGAAAATGAAAAGTTAGTTAGAGATTATTGGGAAAATATTGATTTGTTAAAGCGAAGCGTAGAAACGCGCGAAGGCAAACCAGCTTTTATTTTCTATGAAGGGCCTCCGACAGCAAATGGTCGACCTGGTATTCATCATGTACTTGCGAGAGCGCTAAAGGATTCTGTGTGCCGTATCAAAACGATGCAGGGCTATCAAGTGAAGCGTAAAGCGGGCTGGGATACACACGGTCTTCCTGTGGAGATTGAAGTAGAGAAAAGATTGAATTTAAATGATAAGACTGCGATTGAAGCATATGGACTCGAAAATTTTAATCGTGAATGTCGCGCTTCTGTTTTCGAGTATGAAGATTCTTGGAGAGAAATGACCAAAAAGATGGCATATCTCATCGACCTTGATAATCCATATATCACACTTGAAAATGACTATATTGAAAGTGAATGGTGGATCCTAGACAAGTTTTTTAAAGAGGGCTATATTTATGAAGGTCATAAAATATTGCCTTATTGCCCACGTTGTGGAACTGGACTCGCGTCACATGAAGTTGCTCAAGGTTATCAAGAGATCAAAACGGTAACCGTTTATGTTAAATTCAAAAGAGCAGGCCATGACGAGTATTTTCTAGTTTGGACGACGACGCCTTGGACACTCGCATCAAACGTTGCATTGACAGTAAATCCAAATGAGACATATGTAAAAGTGAAATTTAACGATGAAGTCTATTATGTGGAAAAAAATCTCGCACCTCAAGTGCTCGATGGACCATTTGAAGTTCTTGAAGAATTGAAAGGTAAATCGCTTGAGTTTATGGAGTATGAGCAATTGATGCCATTTGTCAAAGCGGATAAGAAAGCATTTTTTGTTACTTGTGCGGATTATGTCACGGTTGAAGATGGCACAGGTATTGTTCACACTGCACCTGCATTTGGTGAAGACGATTATAACACTGGGGTTCGCTATGGGCTTCCTGTCCTTCAACCAGTGGATGAAGAAGGTAAATATACTGAAACACCCTGGAAAGGCAAATTCGTAATGGATGCGGATCCAGACATAATCATCTGGCTGGCTGAGAACAATAAACTGTTCAAAAGACAAAAGATGGAACACAACTACCCGCATTGTTGGCGCTGTAGAACACCGCTTCTGTATTACGCAAAGCCAAGCTGGTATATCGAAATGACAAAACTCAAGGATCAACTCATTGAAAACAACAAGAATGTCAATTGGTACCCAGACTATGTAGGTGAAAAACGATTTGGCAATTGGCTCGAAAACTTAAATGACTGGGCGATATCAAGGAGTCGATATTGGGGAACGCCTCTTAATTTATGGCGATGTGACTGTGGTCATATCACTTCTGTAAGTTCAAGGCAAGAACTTGTCGATCGCGCAATCGAAGAAATCGACCTCAGCATTGAGCTTCATAGACCTTATGTAGATGATGTTCATTTGAAATGTGATAAGTGTGGAGACACGATGAATCGTGTACCAGAAGTCATCGATTGCTGGTTTGATAGTGGTGCCATGCCATTTGCGCAACACCATTATCCTTTTGAGAATAAAGAAGCATTCGATTCCCTGTTTCCAGCGGACTTTATCTGCGAAGGCATCGACCAGACAAGAGGCTGGTTCTATTCACTAATCGCCATCAGTACGTTTGTCATGGGCACTTCGCCATACAAAAATGTCCTAGTGAACGATTTGGTTCTCGATAAGCATGGTAAAAAAATGTCTAAATCGAGAGGCAATGGCGTCGATGCATTCGAACTCTTAGACAAATACGGTGCAGATGTCGTCAGATGGTACCTTTACTATGTGTCACCTGCATGGACACCTACGAAATTTGATGAAGACGGATTAATCGAAGTCAATTCAAAATTCTTTGGGACAATCAAGAATGTCTACAATTTCTTTACGTTGTATGCCAATACAGACAATATCGATGTAAACAGTTTTTATGTTCTCCCTAAAGATAGACCTGAACTTGATCGATGGATTTTATCTAAACTCAATTCGTTGACGAAAGCCGTTCGAGAAGACATCGATGTTTTCGATATGACGAAAGCCGTTCGAAAAATTCAGGAATTTGTAAGTGAAGATTTATCAAACTGGTACATCAGACGCTCTAGAAGACGTTTTTGGGAGTCGGAACTAACAGAAGATAAAAAATCAGTCTATAACACGACGAACGAAGTTTTGATCGCTGTGTGTCAACTCGCTGCACCATTTGCACCATTTTTGACTGAAGAAATTTACAGAAACTTGACAGGTGATGAATCTGTTCATGTAAGCAATTACCCAGAGCACGATGAAGCCATCATCGATAAGCATGTTGAATCGAGAATGGACTTGATCCGTGAACTTGTTACTTTGGGGCGCGCCGCGCGTGAGTCTGTAAAAATAAAAGTGAGACAGCCGATTCAGGAAGTCATCGTCGATGGCAAATATGAAACGCTTATAAGCGATCTTGTGCCATTAATCATGGAAGAGTTAAATGTGAAGCATGTGGAGTTTACACATGATTTGCCGAATTATATGAACTTCCAGTTGAAACCTAACTTTAAAGTTTTGGGTCCACTAGTGGGTAAAAATATGGGCGAGTTCGGGAAAGCCCTTTCAGGACTCGATCCACAAGTGTATGCCATGAGATTTGATGCAGGTGAAACGATAAGTTTGGATGTAGCGGGTGAAACATTCGAAGCAACTGCTGAGCACGTGCTTATCAACATCAACGCAAAAGAAGGGTTTACAGTGAAAATGGAAAACAATCGATTTATTATTCTCGATACCAACCTCACGGAGGCTCTTATCAATGAAGGGTATGCACGTGAACTCATCTCACGTGTACAGCAGATGAGAAAAGCGAATGATTATGAAATGATGGACAACATCAAGATCTACTACAAGGCGCCTGAAGCTTTTGAGCAAGCGGTTAAAACGCATGCTGAGTATATCATGTCTGAAACGTTGGCAATTGAATTGCTAAATGAAGGTGACGTGCCATATGAAGTTCATATGCTCAATGGACACGAAGTCGGCGTCTATTTGGAAAAAATTTAATTTATAGTTGAAAATTCTGTATGAAGTTGCTGTATGGCAACTTCTGCAGAATTTTTTTTAGCTTGATGGCGGTGTAATCAACCCAAAAATTGTAGATAATAAAATATTAGTTGATTTATTGTAAGATAACAGGTTATATATTAGTTAACATCAACTTTCAAAAACAGTCAGTAAGGGGGCGAAGGCATGAAAATTCGAGATAATGTGATCGCAATACAAAGTGAGATGATTCGTTCACTCATTGATCTAGTCGCAATACCAAGCGTTATTGATGAAACAAGTGATGAAAGACCTTTTGGTCTAGAAATTGACAAAGCGCTAAGGAAGACTTTGGAAATATGTGAAGCTCTTGGATTTACAACATTCTATGATCCAGAGGGCTACTATGGATACGCTGAAGTTGGAAGCGGTTCTGAGATGATTGGTATTTTAGGGCATGTTGATATTGTTTCTGAAGGCGATGCTGACAACTGGACGCATAAGCCTTTTGGTGGCGAGATCGACGGTGGAAAGCTGTACGGTAGAGGTACGATTGATGACAAAGGGCCTCTAGTCGCTGCGATTTATGGTGTTAAAGCACTCATGAATGCTGGGATCACATTTCCTAAACGGGTTCGACTGATCTTTGGCACAGATGAAGAAAACGCTTGGAGAGGCATTTGTAAATATGTTTCAAAAGAGACGTTGCCAACCATGGGATTTACCCCAGACTCCAATTTTCCCGTCGTATTCGCAGAGAAGGGCTTGCTTCAGTTTAGACTTAAGTCCGGTAAAAAATCCGACTTGAGGGTGAAAGGTGGAACGGCGCTAAATGCAGTGCCTGAATCAGCCGTCTATCACGGGGACCATCTCTTTAGACTGGAAAAACAATTGAAAAAGCTTGGTTTTGACCATGAACTTGAAAATGAAGAACTATATGTGATCGGGAGAAGTGCGCATTCTGCTAAACCAGCCGCAGGTATTAACGCCATTGTTAGAATGGTGGTCGGTTTAAGTTCAATGGGTGTAACTTCGCCGATTATTGACTTCGTCAATGATAAAATTGCTTTTACGAATAGCGGAGAGCTCATTTTCGGAAACTTGTCCGATGAACCTTCGGGCGAATTGACACTATCTGTCAATCAAATCGATTTGAGTGCATTTGGAGAGATGATTGGCGTCGATATGAGAATCCCTGTGACAATCGATAAGAAATTCATCGTAGAAGGCATAAAAAGGGTCGCTGATAAATATGAACTCGAATATGAGGAAATCGATTATCTTGCACCACTTTATGAATCAAAAGATTCTAAACTGATTCAAACCCTAATTTCAGTGTATGAAGAAGAGACGGGTTTGCCTGGCGATCCTATTTCAACAGGTGGTGCAACTTATGCGCGCTCAATGCCAAATATCGTCGCTTATGGCCCTGTATTCCCAGGTCAAGAGAAGGTTGCACATCAGACGGACGAATTTATCGATATTAGTGCACTGGTGAAGTGTGCACAAATATATGCTAAGGCAGTTGAAAAATTGCTTGAGTAATTTAACATAGTGTTTAACTGCGTCAAACATTGATTTGATATATTCTATTTAAAGCATCTAATTCATATGACATTAGGAGGCAGTTATGGTAAAAAACTTCATTTTGGATACAAATGTTATGATTCATGATCCGTTTTGTTTTTACAAATTTGAAGACAATCATATCATCATTCCAATTATTTGTATTGAAGAGTTGGACCATTTAAAGAAGAGAGAAGGCATCGTCGGTTATCATGCCAGATGTGCAGCAAGAGAACTTAGCAATATCAGAAAACGCGGGAGCCTGTCGGATGGTGTCGAACTCGATTCTGGTGGCAGTTTGCGGATCGAACTCAATCATTTGGACTATGATGCGCTGCCCGACGGTCTAGATATATCTAAGAACGACACAAAAATATTGGCGATTGCGAAGAAGCTTCAAGAGATTTATAAGCCGATACAGACAGTACTGGTCACTAAAGACCTCTATATGGCGATTAAAGGCGATGCAATAGGGCTTGAGATACAAGACTATCAAAATGACAAGATCGAAACTGACGACCTGTACAAGGGGTATATCGACACCCAATTTTTCAGCCGACAGATTGATGCGATTTATGCGGGTGGTCTGTCCGTCCCTCCTGAACTCGAAGGTTCCCTTTTCCCAAATCAATTTTTACACATTAAGAGCTTAGATCGAGAAGGTCATGAAATACTGGCGAGATACGATGGTCAAAAAATTGTGCCGTTAAAATATCAAAATGAAGTTTCGTGGGGGTTGACGCCGATTAATCGCGAACAAAAGATGGCTTATGAACTCCTCTTGAATCCAGACATCCATTTTGTAACCATATCAGGTGGTGCAGGATCGGGTAAAACGATACTGGCTACAGCGGTTGCACTTCAAAAGGTGATTGAACAAGGGCAGTATAGAAAAATCGTTTTTGTTAGACCCGTCGTCCCAGCAGGCAATGATATCGGTTTTCTTCCCGGTACGGAAGAAGAAAAGCTCAGACCATGGATGGGTAGTTTTTATGATGCCATCGAGAGTTTGGTGGATCAAAAGGTGCTAAAAAAACAGAAGGATATGACAGGAAAAGGGCGACACATGGTCTACAGTGAAAAACCTGAGTTCAGTGTGGATGATTTCATCGAGCAGTATAGAAAATACGGCGTTATCGAAACAAAGACGTTTACGTATATGAGAGGGCGTACATTGTCCGATGCCCTCGTCATCGTCGATGAAGCACAAGAAATCACCCCACACTTAGCAAAACTCATGTTGACCAGAGCCGGTTTCGGATCGAAATTCGTTTTTATAGGCGATCCAAGCGATAATCAGATTGACAATGTACTCGTTGATGCCAAATCCAATGGTCTCGTCTATACAATCGAAAAAATGAAACCTTTTACGATAAGTGGGCATGTTTGTTTGAAGCAAGTTGAAAGAAGTCCTCTTGCACAGATTGCTGAAAAAGCGATGTAAATCGGATGTAAAATAATCTCCCAAAAAGTTTTGATTTTGATATAATAGTAATGTGCGTTAAGTACTGCAATATTTCAATGGCATGAATCTTGCGATAGTTAATGGACGAACACAATTCAAAGGGACTAGGGAGGACTGAAATGAAAAGATTAGAAGGAAAAGTTGCGATCGTCACAGGCGGCGCACAAGGCATTGGTCAGTGCATCTGTGAAACGTTTGCAAGAGAAGGCGCAAAAGTAATCGCAGTGGATATGTCTGATTTGACATACTCATGTGAAAACGTAGAAGGTTACAAATTAAATGTAACGAAGCGTCCAGAAATTGAACAGTTCATCGCAAACACTGTAAGCAAATACGGACACATTGATATTTTAGTGAATAACGCTGGCATTACGAGAGATGCGCTTATCCATAAAATGACTGAGGAAATGTGGGATTTGGTTATTGATGTAAATCTTAAAGGCGGTTTCAACTTAACTCAAGTAGTTGCGCCCGTCATGATTGAACAAAAAAAAGGTTCAATCGTAAATATCGCTTCTGTTGTCGGTGAATATGGCAACATCGGTCAATCCAATTATGCTGCGACTAAAGCCGGTGTAATCGCACTTGCGAAAACATGGGCAAAAGAGTTTTCCAGAAAAGGCGAGGCGGTTCGTGTCAATTCAGTTGCACCTGGTTATGTAAATACTGAAATGATGAAGACCGTTCCAGATAAAGTTCTCGATCCAATCAGAGAAAAAACGATGTTAGGGCGACTTGGAGAACCACAAGAAATAGCAAATGCCGTTCTTTTCCTTGCAAGCGATGAGTCATCCTTCATCACAGGACACAATTTATCCGTAAACGGTGGTTTACGCTTATAG
>DMYC01000215.1:5203-6913 GCA_003482695.1 Clostridiales bacterium UBA8960 | reverse complement strand
ACTTGAAGAGGTCGTTTTTTTTATACGACAAATTGGGGTGGTACCACGAAGTTTAACTCTCGTCCTCAAGACTAGTTCTTGAGCGCGAGAGTTTTTTATTTTTTGACACATTTTAGGAAGAGATGGAGGTATGGGTATGCATTGGGCAAATCAAACAGCGAATGAGTTAATGGCAAATTATGTGGAGGGTGACGTAATCGTGTGTGCATCGGGCATTAGCCCGTCGGGTCATGTACATATTGGAAATTTTAGAGAGGTAATTACGACGCACTTTGTGGTGGAGGCTTTAAAGGCAAGAGGTGCGAAGACGCGTTTCATTTTTTCGTGGGATGACTATGATCGGTTTAGAAAAGTACCAGCTGGAATCCCAGAGTCATTTTCAGCGTTTATTGGGATGCCATACAGCGAGGTGCCTGATCCATTTGGGTGTCATGCATCGTATGCGGCGCATTTCGAAAATGAATTTGAGGAAGCTTTAAAGGCTTTTGACATCCACCCTGAGTACATTTATCAATCTGAGATGTACCAAAGTGGCGCTTATACGGAAGCCGTTAGGGAAGCGCTTGTTAATAGAAGCCAGATTTATGATATCATCACGTCGTTTAAGACTCAGGATTGGGATCCTGAAAAACGTGAGCAGTTTTATCCGATCAACATATACTGCCGCGCATGCGGAAAAGACACGATGACACATGTGCACTACGACATCGACGAAGACATCCTTGAATATACATGTGCTTGTGGGCACCATGAGTATGCAGAGCTTGAGGGCTTCAACCGCGTGAAATTGACCTGGAAGGTGGATTGGCCGATGCGATGGGGGTTTGAGAATGTTGTCTTTGAGCCAGGTGGACGTGACCATTCCGCGGAAAATGGCAGTTTCAGAGTGTCTTCTGAGATTTCTGCGAAAATTTTCGGCAGGCCTGCCCCTCACTATATTCCCTACGAGTTCATCGGACTTAAAGGCAATTCCGCTAAAATGTCGAGTTCATCTGGGCATTTAATCACACCTGCAGAACTTTTGAAGGTTTACCCTAGAGAGATCGTTTTGTTTATGTTTGCAAAGTACCATCATTCTGATGCGTTTGATATTGGACTTGACGATGATGTTAACCGGCTTTATACGGAGTATGAGCGTTATTTGGGAAAGCTTTCCCAGCAGACTGAGACCATGCAAGAAATTTTAATGTTCTCCGGTGCTGCTGAAAGTTTGCTTGGTCACGGTCCAAAGTTCTCAGGCATCGCATCCACGCTCCCGCTTTTGAACTTTGACCGCCACATTTTGATGAATCTGATGACGGATTTTGATTTTACGGACTTGGCAGTTATGGATGCGTTTATGATGAAATGCGACCATGCCGAGTTTTGGCTACGAAATTTAAACTCGAAACGATTGCCAACCATTCAAGAGATGTTCAATGCCTACTATTATAAGACATTGTCTGCAGAAGAGCGAAACTGGGTGGATGCCTTTAAGCTTCTCATAGAAGAGCAAGCTTTAGAAAGTCGAAATCCCGATGACCAATCGGAGACGATGCAGCGCATTTACGATATCGTTCAGCACGAAAATGCAAATGTGAGAAGAAAACTTCAAAAAAGATTCTTCGAAATCATCTACCGCTTGGTGCTTGGTCAAAGCAACGGCCCTCAAATCACTGTGTTGTTACGGATGGTGGAACATGGGCATTTGATAGAGTTGTTGAGTGCGTA
>DMYC01000215.1:0-5160 GCA_003482695.1 Clostridiales bacterium UBA8960 | reverse complement strand
CCCATGAACAGCGATACATGTATTTGGTAACTGAATAAAGAACGGCTCAACCTTGAACGTTTCCACAGAAGCTTCCAACCGACGAAAAGTCGAAAAAAGGAAGCGCACGAGGACCGAGTGAAAGGTTGAGCCGTTCTTTATTCTGTTACCATTACATTTATGATCAAGGGGTCCGACCCCCTGATCATTTCCTTTCATCCCCCATCAACTCCAAAAACACCTCGCCTATGGAAGCCTCAATTTGTATCATCGCTCTATTGTCATAAGAGGTCTTACTTTTATTAATCAGCACAAGTTGGTCGCCTCTAAAGTAATCGATTAGTCCCGCAGCCGGATAAACAACCAGCGACGTTCCACCTATAATCAATAGGTCGGCATTTGATATCGCACCTATGGCATCTTCAATAACGCCCATATCCAGACCCTCTTCATATAAAACGACATCTGGTCGAACGGTATGTCCACAAGCATCGCATTTAGGGATGCCTTCGCTGTGGATTACTTTGTGAAGCCCATAGGTTTTTCCACAATTCATACAGTAATTTCTATGAACAGATCCATGTAGCTCAAAAACATTTTTAGATCCGGCCATCTGATGAAGGCCATCGATGTTTTGTGTAATAACAGCCTTAAGCTTGCCCATTTGCTCGAGTTTTGCGAGCTGTATGTGTGCTGCGTTCGGCAGAGCATTCTCATAAATCATCTTTTCTTTATAAAACCTAAAAAAGACTTCTGGATATCTTTCAAAAAAACGGTGACTCAAAACCGTTTCTGGCGGATATAAGTCACCTTCTGACGTTTGATATAGGCCGGTTGACGACCTGAAATCAGGAATGTTGCTTTCAGTTGAAACACCTGCACCACCGAAGAAAACGATATTGTCGCTTTTTTCGATGAGCGATGCCAATTTTTCGAGTTTCTCTTTATAAGTACTCACTATATCCCTCTTTTTCAAGTGCATCATAGGGTATAAAACGGATGGATGCACTATTGATACAATATCTTAGCCCACCAAGTTCATCTGGTCCATCGTCGAATAAATGGCCAAGATGGCTGTCTCCAATTTGACTACGTACTTCTATCCTGTGCATGCGAAATGTATTGTCTTC
Organism: Clostridiales bacterium UBA8960; assembly: GCA_003482695.1. GTDB lineage: Bacteria > Bacillota > Clostridia > Peptostreptococcales > Acidaminobacteraceae > Fusibacter_C. Next base: position 4,051 of record DMYC01000215.1, on the reverse strand, counting down.
TACATATCGCACCGCTTCCTTGAAGACGGGTCTTGAAAAACTTGGCCAACCGCAGGATGACTCGAATTTGTCTTTTGACAAAAACAGCGGCTCACCTGTCACAACATCTACGTATAACCCTTTTTCAAAGTGGTTCCAATACATATTGTCGAACGGCCGCTCCGTGCCACTGAGTTGCGTCACTTGAAACTGCAAGTCTGTTAAAGTGCTCTTAATCACGTCTGTGGTTGGTTTTACATACTTTTTCCCCATTAAATCCATGTCATACTCGTTCATACTGTCTCTCCTTCATGTCGCTACAAAAAATCTCGAAATAGTTACTTGATTTCTAGTAAACATTTACCCACAAACGAGAGCATTAAGCTCAATTTTTTGTAACGCGGCCTACAAACTCGAATTTCTCATTGTTTGGGCCATCGATGAAAATGATCTCAGCCGTACCCACAACTCTTGGTTCAGAGTATGCGATGCCCATGGCATCCAGTTTGTCCATCTGTTCTTTTAGCGAATCGACTTTAAAGGCGATATGCTCGATTGGACCTGGCGTGCGAACTTCATTGTCCGATTTGGAGATAAGCTCTATGATGGTGCCGCCCACTTCCATAAAAACAAGCCTGCTGTTTGGATAAACATAGTCTTTTATGATTTTTGCCTCTAGTACTTCCAGGTAAAATTTGATCGAATTTTCCACGTCCAAAACTTTGATGCCGATGTGTCCAAATTACATAACGATATCCTCCTCAGTCTATTGCTTATGGTTTAACTTACTTTCATTATAGCAAAGATTCTGTTAAGATAAAGCTACGTAATATTTTAACGCAAATGATTGTATTGGAGGCATCCCCTATGAAACCCACTTATCAAAAAAAACCCGAGTGGTTGAAAGTCAAAATAGAGAACCCTAGAAACCTGAGTCACGTCAGTAAGATTATTCAATCGCTCAATTTAAATACGGTTTGTCACGGTGCGAACTGTCCGAACCGACTTGAATGCTTCTCGAAGAAGACGGCTACTTTCATGATTCTTGGAAGCGTCTGTTCAAGGCATTGTCGATTCTGCAATATCGAAAGCGGCAAGCTATTGCCACCGGACTTGGGTGAGCCCTACAGAGTCGCTGAAGCGGTTAAGGCGCTCGAACTTAAACACGCTGTTGTGACATCTGTTACGAGAGATGATCTCACCGATGGTGGTGCGTCCATTTTTGCATTGACGATCAAAGCAATCAGAGAGGCGTCTCCTGAGACTGTGATCGAAGTGTTGATCCCGGATTTCATGGGGTCTTTCGATGCTCTGAAGAGTGTGATGGACGCAGGTCCCGATATTATCAATCACAATGTGGAAACGGTCACTAGGCTTTATGAGGCCATTCGCCCTGAGGCGGTTTATGAACAAAGTCTTGAACTTCTCAGGCGCATTAAGGCCTATAATCCGAAAATTTTGTCGAAGTCAGGTTTTATGTTAGGGCTTGGTGAGGTGGAATCTGAAGTGTTTGAGCTAATAGATGATTTAAAAGGTGTGGATGTGGATATATTGACAATAGGACAATATTTGCCGCCATCAGATGAACATGCGCCTCTTGTGGCGTACATTACACCAGAAAAGTTCACCGAGTATGGCAAGTACGCTCAAAGTATTGGCGTTGGAAGCGTTGCCTCTTCACCACTCGTTCGGAGTTCTTATAATGCGCACGAAGTGAGTCAGGGCATTCATTTGTAGTATGCTGGATGAAATGATCAGGGGGTCGGACCCCTTGGTCACAATGATCAAGGGGTCCGACCCCCTGATCATTTATACCAATAAGGAGGTGACTTCATTCCATGAATACAATTGCCCATAAATTTAGGGAAGTTGTTTTAGCGGTACTTCCAGTCACCATCATGGTACTTCTACTCAACTTCACCCTCACCCCACTTGGCCTACCCCTCCTGATACGTTTTATGATTGGTGCGCTTTTGATCATCCTAGGCCTTACTGTGTTTTTGTTTGGTGTGGATATTGGCATCACGCCTATCGGCAATATAATGGGAAACACCATCGCGAAATCCAACAAAGTCATACTCGTTATTATTTCGGGCCTTATCTTAGGCTTTGTGGTTTCCATTGCAGAGCCCGATTTGCATATCCTCGCAAATCAGGTCAGCCTCGTCACTTCTGGCGCCGTATCGAAGCTCAGCATCGTTATCGTCGTTTCTATTGGTATTGCAGTAATGCTTGCCACAGGACTACTTAGAATTCTATATAATTATCCATTATTTAAACTTTTAACGGGCATCTATTTGGTCATTTTGATTCTTAGCATGCTCACGCCTCGTGATTTTCTTGCGATTTCATTTGACGCATCCGGTGCTACGACTGGTGCGCTTACCGTTCCGTTCATTTTGGCCATCGGCATCGGTGTTTCAAATATGAAAAAGGACTCAAAAGCTTCTGAAAAGGACAGTTTCGGACTTGTTGCCATCGCATCCACTGGCGCCATTTTATCTACTATGATGGTGAGTATTTTATCTAAATCTAGCAAGCTTGGTGGATCAATTGAGCTGGCTGGTCCGGATTCATCTTCTTTAGTCAGCCAATTCGCTTTAAAAATGCCACACATTTCACTGGAAGTTTTTATCGCGCTTGCGCCGCTTTTTCTCATTTATGTGGCTTCACATTTTGTTGGGCACAAATTTGAAAAGCGTGCTTTTATCAAAGTTTTCAAAGGGATGATTTACACTTATATTGGATTGGTGCTTTTTTTAACGGGCGTCAATGGCAGTTTTTTAGATGTTGGCGCGCTTGTGGGGTACAAGCTTGCTTCATTGAACCAACCGTATTACTTGGTTTTAGTCGGCGCTGTTCTTGGCATCGTGACGATTCTCGCCGAGCCTGCTGTGTATGTTTTGACGAAGCAAATCGAAGATGTCACGAGTGGTTATGTGCGACGGCAATACGTTATGGTCGCCCTATCGCTTGGTGTCGGGCTCTCGGTTGGACTCTCTATGATCCGTGTTCTCGTTTACGAGATTCAGCTTTGGCATTATCTGTTGCCTGGATATGTGATTGCGGTTCTTCTTATGTTCGTCGTGCCGAAGCTGTTTATCGGGATTGCGTACGACTCCGGAGGTGTTGCTTCGGGGCCTATGACGGCGACTTTTATTTTGGCGTTTGCGCAGGGTGCTGCGGAGAATATTGCACACGCTGATGTGCTTGTGGATGGGTTTGGTATGATCGCAATGGTTGCGCTTACACCACTGATCACCATCCAAATACTAGGACTGATGTATAAGCTTAAGTCGGGAAAAGGGGGCATTCAGTAATGTCAGATCAAATATTAAAGCCAGGGCTGACGAGTATTAGTGTGATCGTTGGCATTGACATCGGACATAAAGTGATCAAAATTTCGAAGGAAAACGGCGCCATAGGCTGTACTGCGCTTATTTGCAGGGGGACGGTCACCAACAAATGGTTGGAGCTTTTGGACCTCAACGAAGACCGGCGTGAACTTATTTTCATCCTTTGCGAGAATCATGTGGCGCGGTGTATTTTGGAGGCGCTTAACCGGAAGTTGAAGTTTGAGAAGCCCAATCACGGGATTGCTTTTTCGACGGAAATCGCCGAAGTTCGGGGCATGCATTCGCTCAAGGATGCGCTTGAAGAGGCGAAGGTGAATTACCGGATGGGTGAGGATTTGGATTTATGTAAACCAGAAAAGGAAGGTGAGAAAATGTATCATTCGATTTATGTCGTGGTGGATAAGGGAAAGGCCAACGATGTGGTGAGCATCGCGAAAAAAGCTGGGGCGAGAGGTGGTACGATTTTCAACGCCAGAGGCTCGGGGATACATGAAACAAGCAAGCTATTTTCGATGGAGGTCGAGCCAGAGAAAGAGGTTGTACTGATTTTAACTGAGGCAAAATTGACGGATGCGGTTGCTGGGGCGATCGTGGATGGCATGGAACTGGAGAAGCCTGGAAATGGTGTGCTTTATATTCAGAATGTGTCGATGACGTATGGGATATATTGATTAAAGTTGAAGAAGGAATGATCAGGGGGTCGGACCCCCTGATCA
>DMYC01000060.1 GCA_003482695.1 Clostridiales bacterium UBA8960 | reverse complement strand
GGCAGGAAGGTGTGGCATAGCAACGATAAATACCGTACCGTGATCTGGCGCTGCCAGCATAAATACGATAACGGAGAACCATGCAAAACGCCGCACGTGACCGAAGATCAGATCAAGGCGGCGTTTGTAGAAGAGATGAACCGAGTGATTACGAATAAGGATCAGGTTCTGGATGATATAAAGATTCTTATTGCATCGCTGACTGACACGCGTGAGTTGGAAGAAAAAGAAGCTTCCTCTGGTAAGGAGCTGGAGATAGTATCCGAATCGATGCGTAAGCTACTGGACGACTACGCACGAGCGCTGATCGACCAGGGGGAGTATGATGATCAATACGCGGCGCGTCTGGCGCAAAGTCGGGCGATCGAAAAGCGGATTGCGGTGATCAGTGAGCAACGCGAGCAATGCAAAGCAAGGAAACGCGAACTTGATGCGTTTTACAAAATGTTGAAGGCGACCGGGCCGATTGTGGAGTTCGATGAGGAACTTTGGAATGTGGCGGTGAAATCTTTAAATGTGAGTCAAGAACACCATATGATGGTTTGCTTACATTTTTGAGTTGACGCAAAACACCTTTGTTCAGATGAACATTCCATTTTCCAAGATTTTTTTACGCTCTTTCCAGTCAGGCATGAACATTGTTAAAAACATATAGAATTGTTTCGAATGGTTAGGATGCACAAAGTGGCAAAGTTCATGCATGATAACATATTCAATGCAATTGCGAGGGGCCTCAATAAGGCGGCTATTCAATGTTATAACGCCTATCTTTGGCGAACATGAACCCCAACGAGTGCCCATATCCCGAATTCGAAGTGCAGGGCGTGCAACCCCGTACTTTTGAAAGGGCGGATAAGTCTGGGCTAAGACTTCGCCGAAAACACTTCTGCATTGCTGATTTAGAAATCTCGTTACCATGTGTTGTTTTTTCGAGAAATCACTTGCATCCTTTAAATGTAGAAAAATGTAGATACCGTCTGAATCAATAGATTCTTTAAGTCCCTCAATTACCTTCAAGCGCAAACCTCTGCCCTGAATAAAATACGTTTCACCACTTATGAATTCTTTTGGTCGAGATTTAAATCCTAAGGACTCTTCGAACTGTTTTAGTGCATTGCATATATAAGAGCCGCGGCGCAGGACAAACTCATCTACCTTTTGTGGACTTATACTTTCGTTAGCGGACACATAAACACTTCCATTTTTTCGCACACGTAGGTTTAAGTTTTTAACTGGTTTGTATTCCAAGGTGTAGCTTATATTGGTTCCATCTATTGAAACGGAACGCGTTACAATATTCATCAAATTAAAACCTCCGAAGTGATACGGTTTTAATATTCTCAATTATTTTGTCGATCACATCAAACGATAGTTTTAGTCCTCGAGTTTTCTCATACTCGAAAAACAGATCATCGATACTTTGCGATATTCTATCGTGAATCGTTTTATTATTTGTCCAATCGACTTGACTATGCTTTGTGACTATTTTCGTGATCTCCTGGGAAATTTCCGCTACAAAATTAGGACTGAATTCAACGTCGGATAACTCATCAAAGATCGCTGATAAAACACCGTAAAATGCTTGCGCATGTACATTGTTCCTTATGGACTCCGGATAAGTCACGGTGCTTTTTCCAGCGCGATAATCCTCCATGATGGTTCTGATTTTGGAAAGATACTCAGCTTCAGTAATGACTTTCTCTTTATACTGCTCGAGTGCATCCTTGATCCTTTTTGAAAAGCTGGCATAGAAAGCCGGGTTCTCATCGTACTTTTCGCTGATGCTTTTTGTCATCTGGCTTGTAATAGCATCTGCTTTCGCCCTTAAAGAGCCAAGCTCTTCAAGCTCCTTTTCAAATTCGTCTTTGTTTAAGATATCTATCGGATTTGAAATCTGCTTTAGTCCCGCAACAGAAAGGTGTGTATCCAAAAGATTCTGCATCAATGGTTCGTACTCGCTGTTGTCGATTGAATCGCAATAACGGATTTTCACGCTCCTACGAATTTTGGAGCAGAAGATGAACATATCCTGATACTTTATCAACTCATCTTTGGAAATAGCCGCATAAACCTTTTCAGAATTCAGAGTAAGGCTTAGAGTCTTTCCGAATGAGCATAAAAGGTTATAAAATAATTCGCGTCGCTTGTCATCAGACAGAAAAACTTCAATTTCCTCGGTGTCATGTTTATTTTCTACTGGAAAAAACAGTTCGGAAAGGCTTGAGTAAGAATTTCTTAAGCTACCAACAGCCGATATGACATCGACTACAACACCTCTCAAGTCCCCGCCGTCGAAGTTCTCGAGCCCTGCGCCGCTATACATATCCATAGCCGAATCAAGTTTCTCGATTAGGCTACGATAATCTACGATCAAACCGTAGTCTTTTCCTTCATGTAGACGATTTGTGCGTGCGATCGCTTGTAGGAGCCCGTGCTCCTTTAGTTCCTTATCGATGTACATCACTTGGCAGATCGGCGCATCAAAACCGGTCAGCAGTTTACTGCAGACGATAATAATATCAATTTCGCCGTCGCAAAATCTGTTTTTGATTGCTTCCTCATAGGCATCTGCACTACCGTATTGTTTCATCATTCTAGCCCAGTACGCAATGACCTTGTCGTCTGTGCCTTCATCGATATCATCCACGCT
>DMYC01000180.1 GCA_003482695.1 Clostridiales bacterium UBA8960 | reverse complement strand
CATACTGAGTTGAATTTGATGGCCGATTTGCTTTTACATGATCGATTTGATATTATAATACAAATCGTTTAAGCCATTACGATTAATATGGAGGGCAATATGGACGGACAACAATCTAAACACGAAAGACGTGTAAGGTATAAAGGCACACATCCTAAGTCGTTTAAAGAAAAATATAAGGAACTTCAACCTGATAAATATGCAGATGACATCGTGAAAATCATACAAAAGGGAAATACGCCTGCAGGGATGCATCGCTCCATATGCGTAAATGAAATTCTGCAATTCTTAAATGTTCAGCCTGGGCAAAAAGGCCTTGACGCTACACTTGGTTACGGCGGCCATTCAAGTGAACTTCTAAAGTGTTTAGATGGAAAAGGGCATCTTTATGCAACGGATGTCGACCCGATAGAGTTGCCACGCACACGAGAGCGTTTGGCTGAGTATGGTTATGGTCCTGAGATTTTAACCATTAAACATCTGAATTTTTCTGAAATTGATCAAGTGGTTTTGGAATCCGGTCCATTAAATTTTGTTTTAGCGGATTTAGGCGTATCATCCATGCAAATAGACAATCCTGATCGAGGCTTTTCGTTTAAGACTGAAGGCCCGCTTGATTTGAGATTGAATCCAGATAAAGGAATCTCTGCAGCTGAACGTATAAAATCCATCAGCAAAGAAGCGTTGCAAGGCATGCTTTTCGAAAACTCAGATGAGCCTAACGCAGAAATCATCGCACGTGCGATCGTTGCTCAGCGCAGAAAAGGGCATGGCATCACCACCACGACTGAGCTTAAAGCGGTTATAGCCGATGCCCTAAAATTTTTACCGATAGGTACCAGAGAGCAAGAGATTAAGAAGGCTTGCCAAAGGTGTTTTCAAGCCCTTCGAATCGATGTAAACAGTGAGTTTGAGGTGCTTTACGCGTTTTTAGAAAAATTGCCCACTTCATTGGCGTCTGGTGGACGTGTGGCCATTTTGACATTCCATTCTGGGGAAGATCGACTTGTTAAAAAGTCCTTCAAGAACTTTCTTCGAGAAGGACAATATAGTGAAATCGCTTCTGAACCGATCAGACCGACTGTTGAAGAATGTGCAACAAACTCCCGTGCACGTTCTGCGAAATTGCGCTGGGCGATAAAAGCTTAGAAAAGAACATCGCCAAGTGTTATTGTAACCGTAGTACCAACACCAGGCTCACTTGAAATATCTACATCACCCTTATGGAGATTCTTTATGATATCATAAACTAAAATCATGCCAAGACCTGTGCCTTTACCGACTGCTTTCGTCGTGAAAAACGGATTGTATATCTTTTGAAGGACCTCTTCAGTCATGCCAATTCCATCATCAGATATCTGAATTTGGATCACATTTCTTTTGTCCTCGACATTTGTGTTTTCAAGCGATTTGACTGAAATGATCAATTCGCCACCATTTGTCGGATTTTTTTCGACGATGGCATCAATGGCGTTCACAATCAAGTTTAATAACACCTGATTGATCTTGCTCCCATGAACCGTGATTTCAGGCAAATCATTTTGAATATCAAGTTTTAACTTTATACCATCTGAAAGTCTGCTATGAATCATAACCAGTGTGTTTTTAACACCCTCAACCACATTATACGGTTCGAAAGACTGGGTGCTATCGATTCTTGAAAAAAATCGAAGGCTATCGACTATTTTTTTGACTCGACTTAACCCCGTATTTATATCGTTGAAAAGGTCGGACAAGTCTTCCTGTATATATGAAATTTCATCTAAATCCTCTTGAAGCAATGTGTTTTGGGTTCCTTCGGAAAACGTTGCATTTGCATACTTCAACAGCTTTTCAGTATATTGTTTTAACGTTTCTTGATTGCTGAGTACAAAACTTAACGGGTTGTTAATTTCATGTGCAACACCAGCTGCCAGTTGTCCGATCGCTGCCATGTGTTCTTGGTGTATTAGCTGTGCTTGAAGCAGTTGCAATGAGCTGATTGAAGCTTCTAGTTCATCTTTTGCACTTGTAAGCTCTCGTTCTGATTCCAAACGCTCAAATACATTATTGAACAGTTCAGCCGCCGTGGCTAGCACCGCTTCGTCATCATCATGCCATGTTCCTAAGGTGTTTATATTGTCGAAACCCACAAAACCATATAATGCACCTTTTTTTATGAGTGGCATCACCAATGCGGATTTGATATCTTGCATTTCTAAAATATTTCTTTCAGCTTGTGCTTCCGGGCCCAGCTTTGAGACATCGTGAATGTTTAATACCTCACCGCTTTTTATCTGATCCCACCACCAAGTAAATATTCCAACCTCTTGACTCTTAAGGTTTTCAATTTCAGAACTGACCCCATCACCACACCACTCGTGTGTATTATCCATATATTTCCCGTTGCTTTGGAACTCAAAAATATAAGCTCTACTTGCTCCACTGAATTCGCCGATTTCTTTTAGTGCATTGTGAATGCTTTCTACGACCCTTTCAAGGTGCACAAAGTTTCTTGCCATTCTCGAAACGATTTGCTCAAGTTCAATGCGGCGTTCAAGTTGTTTAAAAGTTGATTTCATTGAGTACACCTCTTTACTCAAGTATATCTTGTTCCGCACTTAAATGATAATGACTCTTATATTACATTTGCTTTTATGATGGTTGCAACCGTGAAACCACTTGTAACTTGAAAGATCCAACATTATTTGCTGATCCATTAAATGCCGGCATCCCATTTTTAGTCGCCCGGCGTTTATTTTTGACCACTCTAATCGCCTACCATACCAAGTGCAACTGGACTAACTGCTGGTTATTCAGTCGTCGGGTTGGTCGTTGGTTCAGTTGTTGGTCAACCTGTCATAACATGACTTTTATATCTTTTGGAACGCCTACGAAACTCTGTAACGCACAGTTACTTTACAGAAAGAGCGCTATATTAGAGGCGCTAAACTGTACTTGTTTTAAAAATACCCACTCGGGTATAAGTCTATTGGTATTTAACAAGCTTACATAAAGGAGGTGATTTTATGGAAATTAATAATCATTTACCAACAATTAATTTTAACGACAATGAAACAGGTTGTTGCCCTAGATTTCATCCGGAAGATTGGGATGGTAAAATTTTTAATTTTGATCAGCTAAAGTTCATCAAATCATCCACGAAAAGCTTCATGTATATGCCATTGGACATGAATAAAGTCATGACCCGTACGATGGAAGCAATCTCTCTTGCAAATGCAAACACGGATGAACAATATCTAATCTTGTCTAAAGATGAATCAAAATGGCGATGTGATCACTATTTTCTCGTTTCATCTGAGGTACCTAGTTACCCAATCGTCTCTTTAAAGGGAAACTATTATTCAAAAGTTTTCGATGGCGCATTTAAGGAAATTCCAAACTTTATGAAGGATTTCGATAAAACTATTAGAAGCAAAGGGTTAGGCGGACAGTCATTTATGTCCTTTTATACCACTTGCCCAAAATGTGCCGAACACTATGGACA
>DMYC01000135.1 GCA_003482695.1 Clostridiales bacterium UBA8960 | reverse complement strand
GTCGATATGTCCGAGTATATGGAGAAACACACTGTATCTAAGTTGATTGGTGCACCTCCGGGATATGTCGGGTATGAACAAGGTGGACAATTGACTGAAAAAGTCAGAAGAAAGCCATATTCGGTCATTTTATTGGACGAGATTGAAAAGGCACATACCGATGTCTTCAATGTTTTACTTCAAATTCTCGAAGATGGTCGTCTGACAGATGGACAGGGCAGAACGGTTTTTTTTGAAAATACAGTGGTCATCATGACGTCCAACGTTGGTACAAATCTCAAATCAACTGGAATAGGATTTGGTAGTGAAACCGATTCGAAAGTCGAGATGAAAATAAATGAAATGCTGAGAGAAACCTTCAGACCCGAATTCTTAAACCGAATTGATGAAATCATCGTATTCAAGGCTTTAGTGGAGAACGAATTAAAGCAAATCGTCGATCTACAGCTTAAAGAAGTGGCTAATGAAGTTAAAGAGAAGAAAATGATTCTTGAAGTTTCTGAAGAAGTCAGAGCACGTATATTAGCAGAAGGATTTGATGAAAAGTATGGCGCTAGACCACTTAGAAGAACGATACAGCGTTTGATAGAGGATGAAATTGCAGAGCTTTATATAAGGAAACTCATTAAAGAGGGCAATTTGCTTAAAGCCGTCATAGAAAACAACAAAGTCAATATAAAAATTGAAGTTTGATCATGATTTTTAAACAAAAAAAACCAGTATGGAAGGTTATTACACCATACTGGTTTTTTGTTTTTGATCAAAATTCTACTTTCACGGACTTGCCTTTGCTGATAAATTGTTCCATGATCTCCTCGGGAACGAGTCCACCTCCAGTTGCCCACGAAAGGTGCGTCGCTTCAGTCATTTTATCGAGGAGATTATTCTGACGTAAATAGTCAAACCCCTCTTTTTCATAGAACAATCTGATCGGACCTGCAAAGCCCGCAAGCGCTGAAGGTTCAAGCCTAATATGAGAGGAAATGGAAAGCATATATAAAAACCAATACATGTGATCATCCGATACCGTGTAAATACCATCAATCAAAGGCGCCATAACTTGACCAACAAACCCTGAAGCGCGTCCAACGGCCAGTCCATCTGCATCGGTGATATTATCAAGACCGATATCGGCCACACTTATATCTTCGTATTTTTCTGTGAGCATTCCAAGGAGCATGCATGGTGAATGTGTGGGCTCTGCGAAAAAAATACGAACATCATCTTTGAATATGAGTTNNTGAGTTTCAGTCCAAATGCAATACCGCCTGGCGCACCACCGACACCACAAGGAATATGAACGAATAGGGGGTGTTCAGAATTCACGGCACGCCCTGAGGATTCTAACTGTGTTTTTAATCTTAATGCAGCAACTGCGTATCCTGTGAATAAAATAATAGAGTTCTCGTCATCTATAAAGTAACATAGAGGATCTTTTTCAGCACTTGCGCGGCCTTCTGCAACTGCAACTGAATAGTCCGCTTTATGCAAATGGACAGTTGCGCCCTTTTGCTTAAGCATTTGGATTTTCCATGGTTTTGCATCATGAGACATGTGCACGATTACATTGAATCCCAGAGCCTTACCAGTAATGCCAATACTAAGACCTAAATTTCCAGTTGAACCGACGACAATCGTATATTTTGAAAAAAGCGATTTTGCTTCTTCATTTGCCAGTACGGCGTAGTCTTGTGTTAGGCTTAATATGCCGGCTTCAAGCGCAAGTTTTTCTGCGAAAGTAATCACTTCAAACACACCGCCACGGGCTTTTACCGAACCGGCAATATCGAGATGGCTGTCAAGTTTCACGAGCCAATCCCCTAATATTCGACCACCGACAAATGTAATGATGCCGTTTTGAAAAGCTTCAATGGATTTTAATTCTGATTCAATGATGCCCTTGGTGCGTTCAGTTTCAGGAAACAATTTTTGAAACAGTGGCGCAAACCGCTTCAGCCGTTGATCGGCGGCGTGGATATCATCAATTGTGGGTAACTTTGGGTGGCTGTTCATAATATCCACAATTGCATCTTCAAAAGGCTTCTTTAGAGGATTAATCCAAAATACCTCACTGTACTGCTTCATTTGTTCGATCATAAGTTCACCTCATTCAGTTATTCATACACATCTTATCAGATTTCCAGCGGATTTGAAATCCAAAAAAAGAATGGTATAATAATACGTAGCATCATCAAATTGAAATTTGAGGAGTAAAACATGACGATAAAAATATTTGTGACTAAATATAGGCAAACGATTCTAATGGGGTTGAGCCTGATTCTTGTGTTGGCTTTCTTTTTACCGTGGATTATCAACAATCCTGAACTAGAGACATTTGCTTATTCTGAAATGAAAATGTCTGGTTTTAGACTATTTACAGGTTATCATGAAATCATGCCTACACTTTATCAGCTTATGGCGTCGCTGGAAATGAACGTTGCTAATAAACTGCTCTATTTGGGATACCTTTTAATTGTTTTTCCCATACTAGGGATCAGCAGTATCGTTTTGAGTGGGATAAGACATAAGAAAGCATTTCTCGTACATCAAATTCATTTCATCGTGAGTTTTTCGCTTTTATTTTTGACTTTTCTAATGATGATTGTGTTTGGTGAACTGAGAACACTCTTTTTCACGATATTCGGTTTTGGTATTGGGTACTATTTGTCGATGATTGTTTCTGGATTGGGCATCGCATCGATTGTAATCATGAATGCTAAAAAATAGGGGTGCCTGAGCACCCCTTTTTAATTTATATTTTTTCTTTTGGCGTATAATGTGTGTGTAAAAGTTCATGCGCTTTATGGCTGTTCGGTTTGCCGAGATACTCATCATACAACTTCTTGATGTATGGGTTTTCGTGAGACTTTCTGAGCACTTTGCCATTGTCCTCTTGATAGATTGCAAGTTGACGTTTTCTGATGATGTCCATATCGCCATGATGATAAGGTTGTCCACCACCACCGATGCATCCACCAGGACAAGCCATGATTTCAATGGCGTCAAATTGTGAAATGCCCGCTTTAATATCGTCGAGGAGTTTGCGTGCGTTGCCTAATCCGTGAGCGATGCCAATGCGTAAGTTCATGTCGCCGACTTTAACAGATGCAGAACGAACGCCTTCTAATCCTCTTAATTGTTGGAAATCTACTTTTTCAAGCGTTTCTCCTGTTATCCACTCATAAGCGGTTCTTACAGCAGCTTCAATAACGCCACCCGTTGTACCAAATATAACGGATGCACCGGTGCTTTCGCCTAAGAGCGAATCAAAATCGCTATCAGGAAGGCTTGAGAAGTTGATGCCTGCTTCTTTAAGCATAAGAGCAAGTTCACGAGTGGTGATTACCACGTCGACATTGTTATTGTGATCCTTAGTAAGTTCAGGTCTTGCCGCTTCCGCTTTTTTTGCCAGACAAGGCATGACTGAGACGACATAGATGTCTTTTGGATCCAACTTCATTTTTTCTGCATAATAGGTTTTGATAATGGCACCAAGCATGATTTGTGGTGATTTACATGTTGATGGTATATCAAGCATATCTGGATACTGATGTTCAAAGAATTTTACCCATGCTGGACAACAACTGGTCAACATCGGCAAGACGCCGCCGTTTTGAATCCTGCTGATGAGTTCGCTGGCTTCTTCCATGATGGTCAAGTCCGCACCAAAATCCGTGTCGAATATGGCATCAAAATGCAGTGCCCTTAATGAACTAGCAAGTTTTCCAGTGGCTAAAGTACCAGGTTCCATGCCGAATTCCTCGCCTATGGCAACACGTACAGCTGGTGCAACTTGTACGACGACGTGCTTGTTTGGATCTGCGAGTGCATGCCATACACTTGGGGTGTTGTTGACTTCTGTGAGGGCAGCTGTTGGACAAACAGCAACACATTGTCCACAGAATGTGCAAGAGGTGTCGACCATATCCAGGTTGAATGCCGGGCCTACAAACACATTGAATCCTCTATTGACAGCAGATAAAATACCACAGGTCTGAACATCGTTACACATGGTTTCACAACGCCTACACATGACGCACTTGTTTGGATCTTTAACCAATGCATAAGAAGAGGTATCTTTAGGATGGTCCATTTTTTCACCGGCATAGCGTATTTCTCTGATGCCGAGTTCCTGAGCCAGAGTTTGGAGTTCACATTCAAGATTTTTAGGGCAAAGTAGGCAATCAAATGGATGATTTGACAAGAGCAGTTCCACGGCAGTACGTCTCGCGGCAATCGCGCGAATCGTATCTGTTCGAATAACCATTCCGTCTACACAGGCTTCAGAGCACGATGGTGCAAGAGGCGCTCTTCCTTCAACTTCCACGACACAAACGCGGCATGAAGCACTTTGATTGACGATTCCAAAACCCTTAAGGTCCATATGGCAGAGCGTTGGAATTTTTAAGCTGAGCATTCTAGACGCTTCAAGTATAGTAGTGCCCTCCGGTACCTGCAAGGGCATGTCGTTGATTCTAATATTTAGCATTTTCATGAATAGTCCCCCCCTTACGGTCTGATAACAGCATCGAATTTACATGCTGTATAACAAGCGCCACATGCGATGCAAAGTGATTCATCAATCACGTGTTTCTGTTTAGGTGCGCCAGAAATGCAATTAACAGGACAAACACGTGCACATGCTGTACAGCCAATACATTTTATTTCATCGATTTTGTATTTAGCGAGAGCTTTACAAGCGCCTGCAGGACATTTTTTATCGTTGATGTGTGCAAGATACTCATCATAGAAGTACTCAAGTGTACTGAGAATTGGGTTTGGTGCTGTTTGACCTAGTCCGCAAAGCGCACTTTCCTTAACCGTTTTTCCCAGTGTTCGAAGTTTGTCAATGTCTTCCATCGTTCCTTTGCCAGTCGTGATTTTGTCTAAGATTTCATACATGCGTTTGGTGCCAAGTCGACACGGCGTACATTTTCCACATGATTCGTCTTGTGTGAATTCCAAGTAGAATTTTGCGATGTTTACCATACAATCATCTTCATCCATAACGATCATACCGCCAGAACCCATCAT
>DMYC01000392.1 GCA_003482695.1 Clostridiales bacterium UBA8960 | reverse complement strand
ACGTCACCCCTAACTACTGTATTATACCAAATGTTCGCATCTTGTTCCACCACAACTTGACCAATTACATCTGACGAGTCTGCTATAAAGCAACTCTCATCAATATTTGGGGCAAACCCTTTGACTGAAATGACCATAAGCACCCTCCTACTCTTTATCTTGATTCAACTTACCATAAATATAAATGGAGCTTTCTATGCGTTTTTTTTCAAGTTCACAACCTATATCGTAAGGGACAAAGATATCATTATTGAAATTATAAGCGTTCGCATGGCAACCACCACTGCAATAAAACTTTGCCCAACATGAACGGCATTTTTCTTTGTTATAGACATGTGCATTTTTAAACTGATTTGTGAGACCAAAATCCAAAATGCCTGCCATGACATTGCCCATTTTAAAATGTTCGTCTCCGACAAATTGGTGGCATGGATAGATATCGCCTTCCGGTGTAATGGCAAGATACTCTGACCCTGCTCCACAGCCGGATAACCTCTTGACGACACAAGGTCCTTGACTCATATCTAACGCAAAATGGAAAAACGAGAACGCATTTTCTGTGTTGTGTCTCGCGATTACCTCTTCAGCCAATTTTTCATATTCTTTATTCAGAACTTCAATGTGCGCTTCAGTAATTGCATAAGAATCTGATGGCTTCGCAACCACAGGTTCAACAGAAGTGCTTTTAAAGCCCAAATCCGCCATGTGGATGACATCTTTCGAGAAATCTAGATTGTTGCTCGTAAACGTTCCTCTAAGATAGTAGGACTTACCGTTTCTTTTTTCCA
Source organism: Clostridiales bacterium UBA8960 (assembly GCA_003482695.1). GTDB lineage: Bacteria > Bacillota > Clostridia > Peptostreptococcales > Acidaminobacteraceae > Fusibacter_C. Next base: position 2,171 of record DMYC01000392.1, on the reverse strand, counting down.
CAAGCTTTTTAAACTTTTCGACGATTATATCATAAGTTCCACCGCCAGAAATCGTGTATCTCATTTTATCATTGACTTCTTTTCTGCCATCTATGCTGAGAACGACATTCGACATGTGTTCATTGACATAATCAATAATTTCATCATTCAACATGACGCCATTTGTGGTCAATGTGAATCTGAAATTTTTATTGTGTTCCCCTTCTATGCTTCTTCCATACTCGACAAGTTGCTTCACCACTTCGAAATTCATCAAAGGTTCGCCACCAAAAAAATCCACTTCAAGATTTCTACGGTTTCCAGAATTCGCAATTAGAAGGTCAAGTGCTTTTTTACCGACTTCAAACGACATAAGTGAACGATCACCCTTAAAATCTCCTTGTGATGCGAAGCAATAGGCGCATCTAATATTACAGTCATGTGCCACATGTAAACAAAGCGCTTTTACGATAGGTGCTCTGTTGTTAAACTCTACAGAATTTACATAAGCATCATCTGTCATAAGCATGTCGTTCTCAATCAAATAGTCGATTTCGTCCAAAGTCTCTTTTATACTCGCTTCAGAGTACTTATCTTTTAAGTTTCTGATGACAGTGATCGTGTTGTTTTTTGGATAATAATCCAAAGCATCGAAAACGATTTCATCTACGACGTGTACTGCACCGCTATTGACATCCAAAACAAAATATAGATCGCCTTGTTTAAACTTGTGGATCATATTTACCTCCCAGTAAATTGCAAGAAGAAAAGCAGCTATAGGCTGCTCTTTTGTGTTCATCTATACACTTATATCAATTTTATTATTATTTTCTTTCACATTCTTGATTGCCAACTGTACATGACGTTTTACATGCTGATTGACAAGAAGTTTGACATTCGCCACAACCGCCGTGAGCTGCTGAACTCTTTAAAGACCCCGCATTTAGTGTTTTTATATGTTTCATTATATACCCTCCCAAATTATAAACCTATTATTGAAATACAAGATATTATAACATGATTTGATAGATATGAAAAGCCTTAATTATCGATATAAAAACGGGACACGCCTTAGCTTGTCCCGTAATCATACTTACTCTTCGATCTCGATCGACTCGACTTCAACAGCTGTGCTGTTTGCTTTCTCAATCGATGAAATCGCCCATTTTTTAAATTTCAACTTTGTTTTTGCTGCCCCAACTTCGAGTGTAAACTCGTCGTCTTTGACGTTGAGCACTTTTCCAACGACGCCACCGATCGTGACGACTTCATCGCCAGAGCGAACACTATTTCTCAAATCGGTTAATTGCTTGGTTTTCTTTTTTTGCGGTCTAATGATGAGAAAATACATCAAACCAAAGAAAAAGCCCATATAAAGAATCAAACCTACAGTGCTATTCATATTCTTCTCCTTTAAGTTCTCTATTTGCCGTCATACAGCTCATTCATATTCAATTATAACAGAATTTTCAGAGTTTACAATTCAGAAATGCCATAATATTTTTCAAAGAAGTCATTTCTAAAGTCCAATAGGCGATCTTCCATAATCGCTTCGCGAACCTGCTTCATCAAATTGATGAGGAAATGAAGGTTGTGCGTCGACATTAAACGCGAAGACAATATTTCGTCCGCCTTATATAAATGTCTGAGGTAAGCACGTGTGTAATTTTTACAGCAATAGCAGTCGCAATTAGGGTCAAGTGGCGTGAAATCGCGCGTGTACTTCGCGTTTTTTATGACGACTTTGCCAATCGATGTCATCGCAGTACCATTTCGGGCGATTCGCGTCGGCAAAACGCAATCAAACATGTCAATCCCACGTATCGCCCCTTCGATAAGGGCATCAGGGCTGCCAACGCCCATCAAATACCTTGGTTTGTCTTTAGGTAAAAGTGGCGCTGTGTAATCCAATACCTCATACATCAAGTCTTTGGGCTCACCAACACTCAACCCGCCGATGGCATATCCTGGAAAATCAAGTGGAATGAGCTCTGCCGCACTTTGCTCTCTTAAGTCTTTATACATGCCACCTTGAACGATGCCAAACAATGCTTGATTGTCTGTGTTCTTGTGTGCTTCTTTGCATCTGACCGCCCAACGCGTGGTTCTCTCAAGTGATTTTTTTACGTAATTGTGGTCAGCCGGATAGGGTGCACATTCATCAAATGCCATGATTATATCTGCACCAAGGG
>DMYC01000310.1 GCA_003482695.1 Clostridiales bacterium UBA8960 | reverse complement strand
CTACATCTACATAAACTGAACATCAACATGATTTTGTGGCTTATGTTGATACTCAGTTTACAGTCGACTGATACACTTATGAAAACAAGGAGGGCATCATGCTAAAACTCAAACTGGATCAAATAACAAAAACATACAAAAGTGGCGAAACCATCGTCGCACTAAAAGGCGTTTCCCTCGGATTTCGCGAACAGGAATTCGTATCCATACTTGGGCCATCAGGATGTGGCAAAACGACGCTACTCAATATAATCGGTGGCCTTGATCAATACGACAGCGGCGACCTCATCATCGGGAACTTATCCACCAAGCGATTCAAAAACAGCGACTGGGATGCCTATCGCAACCATTCAATAGGGTTCGTCTTCCAGAGCTACAACTTGATCGGCCACCAATCTGTGCTACAAAATGTGGAGATTGCCATGACTTTGTCTGGTGTGTCCAGCATGGAGCGAAGAAAACGGGCTATACAAGCTTTGGCAGATGTTGGGCTAAGTGATCAACTACGTAAAAAACCGAATCAACTCTCCGGTGGTCAAATGCAGCGTGTCGCCATCGCCAGAGCTCTCGTCAACAACCCGGACATCATTTTGGCCGATGAACCCACAGGTGCTCTAGACAGCCAAACGAGCCTACAGATTATGGAGATATTAAAGGAAATTGCGAAAATCAGACTTGTTATCATGGTCACACATAATTCGGAAATAGCCAACCAATATAGCAGCCGGATTATAAAGCTCAAAGATGGAGAAATCGTCTCAGACAGCGCACCGGTTGCACCAGAAGAGTCGACGCAAAAGAATGAGACGAGGCAAAATTACAGAAAAACTTCAATGTCGATGTTGACCGCGCTTTTGCTGTCGCTCAAAAACCTGCTGACGAAACGCGGGCGTACGCTAATCACCTCTTTTGCAGGCAGCATAGGCATCATCGGTGTCGCTCTGGTTTTAGCACTTTCCACAGGTTTATCCGCCTATATGGATACGATGCAATCCGAAACGTTATCGGGATTCCCCATCGCCATAAATGCGGGCGTTCAACAGATTGATTTTGCAGAGCGACCTGGCAGAAACAACCGAGGCACCACATTGGAAGCTTTCCCGAGTGAAAATGTCCTCGATGCATACGACAGTGAAAAAAACAGTGTGAAACACCAAAACGTGATCACGCCTGAGTACCTTGACTATATAGCCCACCTAGAAACAGAGCGCCCCGGTTCATTCAACAACATTTCATATAATCAAGGCGTCGGTGTTAACTTGCTCGCAAAAGGCCAAGACACCGTCGTAAAGTTTGAAACGTCGCTTTCCACGTCGGGTATGGGCATGTTTGGCGGTTCAAGTACGTACTGGCAAGAGCTTCCCGAAAATGACGCTTTCATTTTATCACTCTATGACCTGATCGGTGACGATAGCAGGTTGCCCGCATCGAAGGAAGAAATCGTGCTTGTCGTGGATCAATATAACCGCATTGATAAGGCATTTTTTGAGAAGCTTGGTATTGTAACACCAGATGAATCCTTGAAACTTGCCGATTTCATCGGGCAGTCTATTCTCAAAGTCATCCCAAATGATGCTTTTTACAGCAAAGAAGGCGATCTTTATACGGCCGCCTCACCACAGCAATACGATTCACTTTATGATCACCCTGATATTGGAACAACCCTGACGATTGTTGGCGTTTTAAGACCAAAGTCGGACGCTACAGAAAGCAGTTACCTTTCGAGTGGGATTGCGTATAGTGCACTGCTCACGAAAGACATCGTCGATGAGTCAAAGGACAGTTTGATTGCGAGAGCACAAATGGAGTCCGATATCAATCTGCTGTTGGGCACGCCGTTTGCAGACGAAGCATCCAAAAATAGCATCTTGATTCAACTCGGCGCTGACACGACACCAACGGGCATCAATATTTACCCCGTCAATTACGCGAGTAAGGATGCGATCAAATCGTATTTGGACGCCTATAACGACGAACATGCAGACGTGGATCAGCTGATTTACACCGATCTTGCCGAAACGATTACGTCCATGACGGGTACCCTTCTAAATACGATCACTTATGTGCTTGTCGGGTTTGCTGCGATTTCTTTAGTGGTCTCGACGATTATGATCAGCATCATCACATATGTTTCGGTGATTGAACGCACGAAGGAAATCGGGATTTTGCGTAGTGTCGGCGCACGTAAAAAAGATATTTCACGCGTCTTCAATGCAGAAACACTGATTATTGGCTTTACTGCAGGCGTCTTTGGCGTTGGCCTGTCGTATCTTCTCGCGCTTCCGATCAATACGGTCATTTTTAATCTTGTGGATATACAGAACATCGCCGCATTAAGTATGTCACATGCAATCGCCTTGGTTTTCGGCAGCATGATTCTAACCGCGATAGCGGGACTCATTCCAGCGAGAATGGCCGCGAACAAGGACCCGGTTGTGGCGCTGAGAACGGAATGATGGACAAAAAAAAATCAGGGGGGTCGGACCCCCCTGAAATAATGATCAGGGGGTCCGACCCCCTGATCATTATTTTACATCAAGCAGCACCCTTACTTCAAAGTACTGCACCATCAAATCTTCAGGTACACTTGGAGAGCCATCTCCCTCAACCCGGCCATCAATATTTTGGAAAATCAAAATCGCCTTCACATCGCCAGAACTTGACTCAAACGAAAGGTTCTCTGTCTGATCTAGATAAAATTGTGCCCCCGCATGATTGAGATCGATTTCCAGTACAACCTCTTCACCCTGATACACCCTAAATACGGAATCACTCAGTTTCTTTTCAATGCTATAACCCTCACCTAAATCCGTTTTACCTATCGCTTCATGATTTGACACAGTAATCATATACTCTGAACCGTATAGCGACATGATCCTGTTGTAGTCTTTCGAGAAATAATTGAAATATGAGTTTCTATCTCCTGGGAATCCATAGTAATCGTATAGCTGAAAACCAAGGTAATCTTTTGCGCGGTCTTCTTTAAAATCTGCAGGCAATAAAGGCAACTCATCCATTTCATACGAACGCATCAAGAAGAGGATCTTCTCTGAAATTTCCCTTTGTGCCTCTTGACTTAAAGAAGCGTTCGCAACTAAGTTCCCACTCGAATCCAACATGCCGTTTTCGATTAAAAGCATTTCGAGATGGTTTGACTGGCTCGAAAGCGTCACAGAATATCCGGAAAGTGGACCGAAAAATGAAATCGCGATAAAACCGACGAGTAAAAGCATCGTCACAACTGCCGTATCATTTTTTCTAAACCACATGATCACGAGACTAATCGTTGAGAACAGGGCAAGCGCCACCACAAAGTACCGTGGCATCGTCATGCCATAAGCATCAATACGAATGTACAAAGCAATAAACAGCATCATTAAAGGGATGCTCATAAGCGGAATGTAGATCTTGAAAAATCTAGGCAACCAAGGTACTTCGCTTCTAAGGTCTCTGATAAAAAACAGCGTCGTCACACTGACGAGTGCATACCATAACACCAAGTTACCGATCACACCTTCCGGCAATTGAAAATTGAAAAGGATTTTCACAAAATAAGCATACAGAATCAACGTGTACACACTGACAATCGGCAACACAATATACAAAAACATCCCTTTAAAAATCTTAGAAAAATCACTAACCTCGACATCTGTCCGTATTTCAGGCACACTTCCAAGGAAATGTGTCACACCGAATGCACCTGCTATAATGATAAAGACATCGAAATAGACTTCATCCCACCATTTCACATTGAATAGCTGATCAATCGTGAACACCATCATGGATATGCCACCAAAAATGACAGCCGCATAAAGAGCGGTCAAAAAGAACTTGGCTGCCATATGAAGCACATACCTCGACAGCCCTTCGCGCTTCTGAAAATAAGGCGTGATGAGAAACGCGAAAAAAAGAATCGCCCAAAGTGCCATGAAACGCATAACAAAGTAACGTTCATAGTCAACAGGAATCGTAAAAAAATAACCGAGTGGAAACAACACGGAAACCAAATGCGTGCCCCACATTTTAATGCCATCCAAATCCAACCTTTCCACCACGAGCTTTGCCATCGCAGTCGCCGGAATACCGATCGCAAGGGCAAACAAAATCCGCTCGATCAACTCCCTATAATCTGCATTATATTCCGCATGTGCGAGTGTGATCGCCGCAATAACGAACAAAGATGTCACAGCAAGGGTTATAGGAAATCTCTCAATGGACCTTCTCAGTTTTTCACCTATAAATCTAAAGGACTCTTTCAATCTGTTCATCTATTTCACTTCCTCAATAATTATTTTGATATTACTATTGTACCCTTTTTTACATCCTTTAACATTAACATTTTATGTCAATTTCTGGCTTTTTCATAAAAAAAAGAAGGGTTCACCATAGCGATGAATCCCCTTTACATAATGAATTTACCTTGGTTTCAATGATTTTTCGATGTACATCTGTTTATCCGCATGCTGGAACAGCGTATCAAAATCCGCCCCATCATCATCATATACCGCATAACCCATACTTGCCGTGACGATAATGGAGTTGCCGTGCACTTCAAGTCTATAGGTCAGGCTTTCATGTAGCCTAGCAGAAATATTGGCCATCGTTTCACGATCGCTTACAACAGGTATCACAAGCAAAAATTCGTCGCCGCCTAACCTGAATAGAACTTCATCGGCTCGAGCAGCCTCTTTAAGCCGTTGCGCCGTTTCCTTTAACACATCATCGCCCACACTATGTCCAAAAGTATCGTTGATTTCCTTGAACTTATTCAAATCAATCAACAAAATACCGGATTTGACCTTGTTTCTTTTTGAAGCGGCCATGACTTGTTCCATCGTTTCATCCAGGCTATTTCTGTTTCTAAGACCTGTCAATTGGTCATGCATGGATTCGTGTTTTACGATATCATTTGCTCTAATCGATGCATACGTCGCTGAAGCGGCTATACCAAAAGCAAACATGCCGATCACGATCAACCCCCATGCAAAATACCCGCGATCCTGATTGAATCCGTTCAGAACAATCCCAACATCCCATACAAACAATGTATCGCTAAAATTGAACCAAAAAACTTTTTCGCTCAGCAAGGCTTCATCCCCATAAATAATTTCATTACTTTTTATGATGATGCTTCTTATATCAAGGTCTTCTTCAAACAACTTGATCGCATTTTTGAATGCGTCTTCCCGTAGTACGATACTCGCTTGACCCCAGTAATCGTTGTTTAGATCCATAATCGGATAGCGGATGATGAAGCCCCGACCACCTTGAATCAGATTCACTGGCCCTTGAAAAACGGCATGACCAGAACTTTTTACCGAACGAACAAACGCACCTTGTTCTGGCAGTTCTGCTAAATCGACACCTATTGTAGACTTGTTTGGCTCAAGTGGATAATTCCATATTATAGTGGTATCCTTTGCGATACCAACATTATTTATGAGCGCTCTTTGTGGTTTTAACAGAACCTCTATAAAATCATATATTCTCTCTTCTTCTGACGTTTCGCTTGTCATAATAAATGCCACAAAACCCTTAAGTAGATTGATGTTATTATGGACAAGTGTATCAAACTGATTGTTAAAAACGATAAACTTTTCTGTTGCTTCTATGGTTTCTTCCTTCTCGATTCGGTCAAACTCAAACATTGCAAAGACAAAGAAGACCGCACTTAATAATGCACCCACAACAACCGCTTGAAACACCGCTGACTTGTACTTGAAGAGCTTCTTTAACTTTAACCTCATCCACATCACCACGCATCTTTATATAGTAAATCGTCCCATTTCTTCTGAAAGCTTTCGTATATCCTCGTTTAATATTTCTATCGCATGGCCAATTTCCGTAACCCTCGAAAGTTGCTCTTCTGTTGAAGCGTTGATTTCCTCTGTTGAAGCTGCTGACTGTTCACTGATGGCCGCCATCGACTCAAGCGAAGTGATCAGCTCATTTTTAAGTGTTTCAATGCGGCGTGCTTCATCAATAAATGCCGCGATCACAATGCCCACGCCCGTCACACTCTTATCGATATTATCAAACACCAAGACTGTCTCATCAAGGTTTTTTTGTGCCGACTGCACAGACGTTTGAGTGTCACCTACTGTGGTGTTGGTGGTATCCACCACACTAACGATTCCAGCGATGATGGTGTTGATTTCTCTCGCCGATGTGGACGACTGCTCCGCCAGTTTTCTAATTTCATCTGCAACCACCGCGAAGCCCCTCCCTGCATCTCCTGCTCTTGCCGCCTCGATGGATGCATTGAGTGCAAGCAGGTTCGTTTGTTCGGCGATGCCTTGAATCGTGTCGACGATGTTTTCAATTTCTTTAGAACTCTTCGTAAGCGTGCCAACATTATTTGCCACTTCT
>DMYC01000184.1:359-5067 GCA_003482695.1 Clostridiales bacterium UBA8960 | reverse complement strand
ACCGACGATTCACCTGCATAAGTGCCATCGTATGCTGCACCTATGATGACGATTTCTCCAGGTTGTTCAAGCGTTTTGCCTTTTCCGAGTTTATATCCCATGATGTTTCGACCTGGATATGTCGCTGGCTTCGGATAACTCAAATTAATTTCGATCTCATAACGGCCTTGATTTAAGGCTTCGTATAGACCGATGAAGGGGATGATCGCTGTCGTATTGAATATTTGAGGTGTCACTGCTGCACCATACCCTCTTCCTGACATCAGTATTTCCGCGCTGTATTGGCTGATTTGACGCGCGTAGTATTCGTGCAAATTCGGATAACTCGTGGAAAGCGGAATGATCGTGTCGCCTTCTTTGAGCGGGGTTGCGATTGAGGCATTGGCACCATAACCGTTATAAATTAAGCGTTCTGAGGGCTCGCTCGCATAAGCGTTCCTGTTGACGGATAAAACGGCAAAGTCTTTGTATAGCTCGAAAGTGGTTTCGATGCCATCTTGATTTGTTATTTTGATATAACCATCATTTATCGAAACTGGGGTTAAATCCTGTGGCGCTTCTTTTCCGTCGACTTGTGATACGAACTCGATCGGCATCTCCTCGATGATGTACCCATATGAAAGGAGTGCAGATTTAATGTATTCTCCAGCGAGTTGCCCACCCTCTGTGCCCGCTTCCCTGCCCTTCAGATTTTCTTGCGTTAGTGCGTGGACATGCGACATCGCCCGTTCGATATCGAACTTATGTTGACTTGGGTGCCAAGGAATGGCTGCATAAGCGATGATGAAAACGATTATCGCGATTTTTACTAGGACTTGTCGGTAGTAGGTTTGAATCGCTTTGATTTGTGCGATGAACATTTTGGGCGAGATGAAGTAATATGCTTTGCGGATATGGCTAATGACTCTGGAGTTGCGCTTTTGGAACTCCATTCGGAGTCCTTCACCTAGGAGATTCAAGCCCATGATAGCGATGCTGAAGAGTATGATCGGGTAAACCGTCATCCAATAAACGGCATCAAATTTGCGTAAATTTACTGCGATTCTCGATAATGTACCGCCCCATTCCGGTTCGAGTATCATTTCATAGTTTGCTCTGAATGCGAGTGCATTAACGCGTCTTGCGACCCCTACGAACACGTTAAAGACTGCAAGTTGCGCGATTAAAAACATCGCCATACCCATTTCTTTGAAAAAAAGGCTTGTGGCATCCGGTATGATATGAGGCAATACGTTCTGATAAGCAATTTGTAGCTTCGTTTTGCCTATTGCGATTTCGCCTTCGATGAATTTGTCATCCATCACGTTTCGGGTCCTGTCCTCTATCATGCCCGCGAGTTTTGCCCACCCCAGTGCAGTGAGCACCACTGCAAAAGCGGTGATGGCCATATCCATTTGTAACTGCCGAAAATAGGCGATATTGAGGATGATGATGCTGAAAATCAGGATCGGAACGGCTGTGAAAAAGGTGTTGAATACCCTTATGAATGCTGAGATCGGTTTTGCGCCCATGCCTGCCGCCATCCCAAGTGGAAAAGCGATGCACATTCTGAAAAATGCGATTAGGAATACAAGCTTAAGCGTATTTTTAGTGCCGTAAACGAGTCTCGTGTAGACATCGCGTCCTGCATCGTCTGTGCCCATTATGTTTTCTTTATTCGGCGGCATGGGGTTATGACCGAATTTTTCTACCCACTCGCCGTCGATTTTGACTTCTATGTACTTTGCGGACGATTCGAATAACGGATCTTGGTCCGTGAACAGTTCTGGAAAGAATGCCATCGCCAACAGCGCCAATACGATCAGTGTACCTAATAATAGTGGAAAGTTGATTCGTTTCATATCGAGTATCGTCCCCCTTGTGCATGTCTTTAAATTCATTATAACTTTATCTGTTGAAATTGTCATAAAAGCAGAATTATTCTAATCAAATTCTTATAAAAAATGATCAGGGGGTCGGACCCCCTGATCATTATGACGAAACATTGCTTATGCCATTGCCACCGCTTGCAGCGAAACGATCTTTTTCCCGTCCGCTACAGTCTGCTTTCCAACTTCACTGAATCCATTTTTTTCATGAAACCGGAGTGACCCTGGATTTGGTGGATTGATGTCGATTTCTGCTGTCACAAAAGGAATTTTCTTTTGTTTTGCATATTCGAAGATCGACTTGTAGAGCATACCCCCTAGTCCTTTTCCATGCATCTTGACAGATACCACAACGCGATCAATGTATAAGAACCGTTCATATCGCTCTGCGAACCATAAATAGTTGACGCTATCGTAGTCCTTTCCTTCTATGATGGTGAGAATAAAAGCTTCCACTTCACCATCCACCTCCACAACTTCCAAAACTTCTGATTGAGACACCAGATGTTCAAGTTTCTCCATATTCAGTGGTGATAAAAAATGCACCGATTCCTCATTGAGTTCTAGAATCTTATTCAAATCTCTCTTCTCAGCTTTTCTTATTGTCGTCATCATCGCTAAATTACTCCTTTGTCAAAAAAACAGGAGGACGGACCTCCTGATCACTTTTGCTTATTTATTCACCACATTCTGCAAATTTCCATCGATAAACCCTTTCAGATTATCCACAGCAATCGACATCAATCTTGCTCTCGACTCCTTCGGCGCCCACGCTATATGCGGCGTAATCAAAAGGTTCGGCGCACTCAGCAAGGCATTATCCGTTTTTATAGGTTCGGTTGAGACAACATCAAGTGCAGCCGCTTTGACTTTACCTGATTTCAAAGCCTCTGTCAAATCAACCTCGTCAATCAACGGCCCCCTAGAAGTGTTTATGATGATGACGCCATCTTTCATTTTCTCGATTGAAGACTTGTTGATCATCCCTTTTGTCTCTTCAAAAAGAGGGACATGAAGCGATATGACATCCGCTTGACGGTAAACTTCATCCAACTCTGCAAACCTGAACATTTCCGTTTCATATGCTTTATTCGGATGATGATCAAACGCAATCACCTTCATACCAAACGCATTCGCGATTTCAGCTGTGCGCTTCCCGATGCGACCCGCTCCAATAATGCCCATCGTTTTACCCGCAAGCTCAATCAACGGTGAATGCCAATAGCAAAAATCTTTGCTCTCAGCCCATTCTCCTTTAAAAACAGTCTCCGAATGCATTTCAACTCTATGGCAAATCGCCAGAAGCAAAGCAAACACATATTGAGATACCGCATCCGTGCCATAAGTTGGTATATTGCAAACGGGGATATTCAATGCTCTCGCTGCATCAATATCAACCACATTATAACCAGTCGCTAAAACGCCAATAAACTTGATCGACGGACACGCAAACAAAATTTCCTTCGAAATCAGCGTCTTGTTCGTGAAAACAACGTCCGAATCACCAATCCGCTCTATAATATCTTGGTCTTCCGTCCGATCATAAACCACCAAATCACCATAATTCTTAAGTGCATCCCAAGACAAATCGCCTGGGTTCAATGTGTATCCATCCAGTACCACTATTTTCATTTCACCACCCCTTTACTTAAGTTCAGCGCCGATGCGTAACAAACGACACATCGAATCAACAGCCCTATCAAGCCTAAGCTCAGCCGTTTGCATCAACTCTTCTTCACTCATATTTTGCGTGACAGTCGACACGATGGCATCTATTCCATAATCATACGTCGCTCTGGCATCTTTTCCTTCTGTTCCCACAATGGCAATAACTTTCGCTTTTTTACCGACACATCTTTTGGAAACGCCGGTTGGCACTTTTCCATAGACAGTCTGCTCATCCATTTTTCCTTCACCGGTAATCACTAAATCAGCCGTCTCAACTAGCGCATCAAAGTTGACGAGATCTAAAATCGAATCAATACCTGGCTTTAACGTTGCGCCTAAAAAACTGACAAAAGCCGCTCCAAGACCTCCAGACGCACCAGATCCAGGAATCATGTCCACATCAATATTCACATGATTCATAATAACTTTTCTATAGTTTTTCATGCCCATTTCAAGCCGATTTAACGTCTCCTCGTCGCCACCTTTCTGAGGGCCATATACATAAGTTGCGCCCAGTGGTCCGGTTAGAGGATTTGTGACGTCACACATGACAACTATGGGGATATCGAATAACCGCTTATCTATCATGCTCGTATCAACACTTCTAATATGCTCAAGAATTTTGCCGCCGCCTATTAGTCGTTGACCAGACTCGCCATAAAATCTTGCACCTAAAGCCTGAAGCATGCCGACACCACCATCATTGGTTGCGCTCCCGCCAATTCCGACGATAACCTCATCCACATCATGGTTCAAAGCCTTTAACAACATCTCGCCGACGCCATAAGTGGAAGCCTCAGCTAAATTGCGCGCCTCAGGTCTAACTTTATTTATACCTGCCGCTTCAGCCATTTCAATAATGGCTTTTTTTCCGCAAATCCCATATTTAGCAACCGTTGGCCTTCCCAGAGGATCCTGAACATCACATGTATACTCAGTACCTCCCAGCGCATGAACCAATGCGTGAACTGTACCTTCGCCACCATCTGCAATCGGGATTTCTGTAACTTCAAGATCCTTAAAATGCCTCCTTAGTCCAGCATGGATCCTGTCTATGACTTTGGTTGAACTCAGAGTCCCCTTGAAAGAATCCGGAATGATAATTACGTACATAGAATCCCCCTATACTCCTTGATTCGGAAAAGTGATCAGGGGGTCGGACCCCCTGATCA
>DMYC01000184.1:0-330 GCA_003482695.1 Clostridiales bacterium UBA8960 | reverse complement strand
CATCTTTATCCTTTTTTCTAAGTGCATCAATAATTCTCATATGGTTATTGATGCTTCGTTCAACACCATTTTTTTGATTTATCGATTTGCCGATATACTCGGGTATAAACTGCATAATTGTAAGACCCACGCGTTGTATCAATGGATTCGATGTCATTTCGAGCAAAGTCTGATGAAACTTGACATCTTGCTGCACAAAATAATCAGAGTCTTTTATCCGACCTTGTTCCCAATTGACTTTAGTCGTATCAATTAACAACTGAAGCTCTTCAAGTTGGTCTTCAGTTATTTTATCAATCGCTGAAAGTATGACCATACTTTCAAACATCA
>DMYC01000120.1 GCA_003482695.1 Clostridiales bacterium UBA8960 | reverse complement strand
AGGGGGTCGGACCCCCTGATCATTTGCGACCCCCCTGGTCACTTTCTAAATTACAACTTCCCACCACAATCCTTACAATACTTAGCATCTTCATCATTTAGCGCCGAACACTTTTGGCACCTTACCTTAATCACTTCTTTGTTCGTGCCAAGTTTCGTCTCACCAAGTGCATCATTTATCATACCACCAGCCATAGTCGACCATGGGCTCAAATCCTCCCTCGCCTTCTTTGGATCAAGTACGAGACCGGATCCCGCTACGCCTCGCGCAGCAACCGTCCTCATAAAACCACCGACAGCAATCATAATAAATCCAATAAGCGGTCTCGTCATAAACGAACCCATCGAAACCTCACCCATCAAAAAACGATCTGGATTCATAAACGTAAAAAATGTCGACATAAACAGGACAACACCAATTCCAGTTACAATCATTCCAGCATAATAAAGTACTTTACGTTCTTCAGAAATCTCTTTTTTAGCCATTTTGCACCTCCATATGTAAGCTTATTTTATCAGAAGCAAACGGTTTTTGTCCTAAAAAAAAGCGAACGATAATGAATTTATAATAGTTTGTTAATTTATGTATTGACAACACTGTGCGTTGCACAGTATAATTAATTATAAGCTACTAACCACCACACAGTATTATGGAGGTGAAATATGTCAGAACAGGATAAAGTCCTTTTAAACGCCATACAAGAGATGCGTCGCGGTACTTTGGTACTCGCCGTACTCCTTCAGCTAGACGAACCACAGTACGGTTACTCACTTATCGAAGCACTCGCCTCAAAAGGACTCACCATAGAGCAAAACACACTATATCCTTTGATGAGACGGCTTGAAAAAATGGAACTCTTAGAATCCACATGGCAACTCGAAGAAAATCGGCCGAGACGTTATTATCAAATCAGTGAACATGGTCGAAACTTTAGAGAAAACTTAAAAAGTGAATGGAGCGAGTTGACGAACGTTATGACGCGATTGCTTCATTCGGAAAACTGAGAAAGGAGCACAATATGTATCCATTAGTTGAAACTTATTTATATCATGTCGGCAGACAACTCCCCCAAAAACAAAAAAATGACATCATTGATGAGCTTAGAGCGAACATATTAGATCAACTAGAGTCGCTTGATAAACCGATTGAAGATAAAGACATAGAAGACTTGCTTATCACCCTTGGCTCTCCTGATCAGATCGCAAAAGCATACACACAAGATGTAAAATGCGTCATTGGACCTGAACTCGTAGACACATACTGGACCGTTTTAAAATTTGTTCTTATAGGCGTTACCATCGCCTATGCGGTCATAGGCATCATCCTGATGGCAACGACTGATTTTACAGTCGCCAAACTCACGCAAAGCATCATAAGATTTTTCGCACAAACATGGCAGACAGGACTTAGCGTCTATGCGATGGTCACACTCATATTTACTGCGATCTACCATGGGCTCAAGTCAGAAGCGCTCGATTCAAAAGATATGCCTGATCAACCTGAGAACACTTGGAACCTGAAAAAACTCAAGTCCCTAAAAACGCCGCCACAAAAGGGCAATAAACTTAAAAAAACCGACAGCATCACTGATATCGTAGGCATCGTCGTCGGCTTCTTAATCCTAAATGCCGTCGCATATGGTTTTGAAGGCAACCTTTGGATTGGATGGATCAGTGAAAAAGGAATGGAAACCACCTCATTTAAAGCACTTAACAGCCTGTTCTTAAGGTCATGGATGCCGATCATCAACATCCTTTTTCTCAGCAACTTGATGCTCCATATCTACCTACTCATTCAAGATAAATGGAGCAACCGGACACGCATGATTCATATTGCTCTCGAACTCATCGGCTTGGGTGTATTTTTGACCATTTGGATGAATCCAAGTTTCATCGACTTAACTCAGATTTCATCCACACTTGCAGCTCAAACGGCTGAAAGCTTAGAATTATCGATGAAAATCACAAGGTATATCGTCATGGCGATCGTCTCAATCATTACTGGGCTTACAGTCTTTGGACACGCTAAAAAAATCGCCAAATTGCGAGATTAAGTCACTCTTACCCACTTTTAACAAAAGAACCTTTGATTTTCGAATCTGTCTAATCGAAAATCAAAGGTTCTATTTTTACAAATAAGCCTCGAGTGCAAGTGCAAGCTGTGACGGACAAGATGTGTTCTTTCCCCCGCATTTGACATCCCTAAGTCTTTTTATGACTTCAGTCACGGATTGTCCAACGATCATGTTGCTGAGCCCGATGGCATTGCCTGGACAGCCTCCTATAAATTCCACCTTTTTAATCTTGTCTCCCTCAATATCAAAATGAATCTCACTGGCGCAAACGCCTGATGTCTTGATTCTATACATGTCATTTCCTCCTTACAAATCTTATTACCCTTAACTATTATAGAGGAAATCTTCAATTTTTCAAGTCCTTGGCTTTTTAGGATAAAAGAAAGTGTTCATGCCACTTTTCGATTCGAGCGGGTTTTCCGTGTAGATAACCCTGGATAAGATCAATGCCCGCCTGTTTTAAGAACTGAGCTTGTTCCCTCGTCTCAACCCCTTCAGCAACAACTCTCAGCTGCAGACCCTTTCCCAAAGCGGCAATGGTTCGAATAATCATGTCATCATCCTTGATACCGATTTTCATGATAAATGAACG
>DMYC01000277.1 GCA_003482695.1 Clostridiales bacterium UBA8960 | reverse complement strand
CACTATATATGTTGTCGATGACGTCATTGATTTCATAAAAATTGCTCGTGCCAATAATGGCATCAATCTCTGGAATTTCTTCGATTAGTGCATCTGGATACCTTTGAGATAAACAACCCGTTACGATCAGCTTTTGACAAGCGCCCTCTTCTTTAAACTTAGCCAGTTGAAGGATGGCATCAATCGATTCTTCCTTAGCATCATGTATGAATGAACATGTGTTAACGATAAGAACTTCCGCATCTGCTATATCATCACAAAGTTCAAATTGATCATCTAAAATACCCAACATAATTTCACTATCTGTCAAATTCTTAGAACAGCCTAGCGTTTCAATAAATACCTTTTTCATTTCGTCCTCACTTAATATTCTTCTGTGTATGAATTAATATCATAATTCTCTTTATCATCCTCGTCAATGCCATCATCAAATGCAGCCTGACCGTTTAACGCTCTAAACTCATCTGCGGTTAGAAGAACTTCTCTTGGTTTACTTCCACGAGTTGGTCCAATAATGCCACGTTCCTCCATGGCATCCACAAGACGTGCCGCTCTATTATACCCCACTCTAAAACGCCTTTGCATCAGAGAAGCAGATGCTTGACCCGTGTCTACTACAAATGCGATTGCTTCTTCCAAATACTCATCGACATCTTCTAAATTTGTACCAAAACTTTGAACTTCATCGAGGATTTCTTCATTATATGTGACCTCTAGCTCTTGACTCTTAATAAATTTGACAAGGGCTTCAACTTCTTCATCTGACATAAATGCACCTTGTGCACGTTTGGGTTTGGAAGCACCTACAGGATAATAAAGCATATCGCCTTTACCAAGTAGTTTTTCAGCACCACCCATGTCAATAATCGTTCTTGAATCGATGGCAGAAGAAACTGAAAAAGCGATTCTCGATGGAATATTCGCCTTGATAAGCCCTGTAATGACATCCACAGAAGGTCTTTGTGTTGCGACGATCAAATGGATGCCCGCGGCACGCGCCATCTGTGCCAATCGGCAAATGGCATCCTCGACTTGATTCGGTGCAACCATCATCAAATCCGCTAACTCATCAATAATCACAACGATTTGGGGCAATGCTTCCAAACCATTGAGTTCTGCTTTTTTATTATAACTTTTCATATCTCTGACAACTTGCTCTGCAAAAATCTTATAACGTCTCGTCATCTCATTGACAGCCCAGTTAAGCGCAATAGATGCTTTTTTGGGGTCTGTGACGCTGGTAAAATCAAATGTGGTATGCCATTATAATTGCTAAGTTCCACCACTTTGGGGTCAATCATGAGAAATTTGACTTCATCAGGTTTTGCATTGAATAAAATACTAGAAATAATCGTATTCACACAAACGGATTTACCAGATCCTGTTGCGCCTGCAATCAAGAGATGAGGCATATTCGCCAAATCGCCAATAATAGGATTGCCGGATATATCTTTGCCTAATCCAATCGTCAATTTTGACTTCTGTTTTTTAAACTCACTTGACGTTAAAACTTCCTTAATCGTTACCATGGACGTGATTTTGTTGGGCACTTCAATTCCGATTGCAACTTTTCCAGGTATTGGTGCAATCCGCACGTGGCTTGTAGCCAAATTGAGCGCGATATCATCACTAAGGCCAACAATCTTACTGACTTTAACACCAGGACTAGGTTGGACTTCAAACATGGTTATCGATGGGCCGCGCTTCACAGATACGACTTTTGCATCAACATTGAAATTATTAAGGGTTTCTTCCAACAATTTCGCCATTTCAATATACTCAGTTTTATCTTCAGAAATCTGAGGATTTGTCTCTTCTTTTAAGAGTTCAACCGGCGGCAACTGATATGCTTCGATTACTTTCTGAGTGTTTTGCTTGATTTCTTCGTGGACTTTCAACCTTGTTTTAGCGTCAATGTCTGAGTCTTTTAATTTTTCAACTGTCTTTTCAGGTGTTTTCTTATCGTTATGATCAAAAAAATCTATTTTTTTGACTGCCTCCAAAGGCTGAGGGTCTAAAGGTTGAGGCTCCACTTTCAGCGCTTTGTTTACGACTTCAGGCTTAATGCTGCTTTCATACGTATCATAATCAAAAGGTCTGATGTCTTTTTTCTTTGAAGCCTTCCTCATCATCTCAAGATCGCTTAAGAATCCAGGTTCATGTTCATTCGAATCGACCTTCTTTTTTTGTTCCTTGACTTTGATTTTATTCTGGACGATTTCAGTTTCAATTAAGCGTTCTTGTTCTTTAACCTGTTTACGCTCTAGTGAAGCTTTCTTCTTGTACTCCCACAAATCTTGAATGGAAATTTTAGTGAAAATGATAAATCCGATTAGGAATGTCACGATAATTAAAATATAAGCACCCGCTAAACCAATGAGCTTCACTGCACCTATAGTCACCAAATCTCCTAAAACACCGCCACCATTAAGGGTTTTTCCCTGCTCAAACGCAAACTGAAAGCCTTCTGTCTTTAAAAAAGAATCTCTCAGTATGAGTGCATCACGCTCTGCTCCATCATATGAAATCAAAGTGGACAGCAAAAGCAAGCCGATGAGTATCAGCGCCATTGAAGCCGTTATTCTGAATTTTGCGGGTTTGAAATTTGGGTTCAAATGAACAAATGCCACGATGAATAAAATGATAGGCAAACCATAACCCACATATGAAAAAATGCCTAAAATGACATCAGTAACCCAATTTCCTATAAATCCTACAGCATTCGTATACAAACTCACCATTAAAAAAATCGTGATCGCAGCTAAAGAAATCAACTTTAACTCATACTTGATTTTATAGTTTCGCTCGATATCCGCTTTAGTTGGCTTACTCACTGATGGCGACTTAGGTGCAGTTTTCCTTGGTTTAATATTCTTATTGTTGGAATTAGACTTAGCCAAATCATCACCTCATTTATACGCCTGTCGATCCGAATCCGCCTGTACCTCTATGAGATTCTTCGATCGTTTCCACCGAATCCCAGTCGATTCTCTCATATTTTGCTATGATCAATTGCGCGATTCGATCACCGCGTTTGATTTCAAAAGCTTCATCACCTAAATTAATTACAGGAATTTTCAGTTCACCTCGATAATCGCTATCAATCGTTCCGACACAATTGACCAATGTGATCCCATTTTTTATGGAGAGCCCACTTCTCGCTCTTACCTGTCCTTCAAATCCTAATGGGATTTCAAGAAAGAGACCCGTCGGTACAAGTGTTCTTTCCATCGGTTTGATCACAATAGTTTCATCATTATCTGCAAGCAGATCGAGTCCAGATGCGCCAAATGTTTTGTACTCTGGCAAAGGATTTTTAGAATGATTTACGATTTTAACTTTCATATTTCCCCCTGTTTATTTAATTCGTCAACGCATTACAAAACATTTTGTAAAGCGATTCTGTTTCCTGTTTTTCAATGTCACCCACGATTGCCATTGCGATCTTCTCATTGGCAAAGCACTGATCAATTAAAAGTGTGACGCCAGAAAGCTGAATGCCGTTAATTTTATCAAGCATATCGTCAATGTTTTTTTCGCGATGTGCAAACAATTCAATTCGGCCAATCATATCCATGTAATTGTCACTGCCTTCAAGATTAAGGAAAAAACTGCCTCTCAGGTGATTTTTCGCATGTTCAAGTGCTTCCGGTGTGATAAGGTGTTCCATAAGAATCTTAAGTTCTTTTGCTATTAATTTTAAAGTTTCTATTAAATTGTCTTTAGATACACCAAAAGATATTGTAAATGTGCCAATTTCATCATAAAAATTGGGTTCTGTATAAATGGAATAGGTCAAACCACGATCTTCCCTAATGCTTTGGAACAGTCTAGAACTGTTTGTACCACCTAATATATTGCTCAAAACCATCATTTCATATGAAAGCTCATGATCAAACCTTATGCCTGGAAAACTGATTGCCACTTGAATTTGCTCAAAATCTTTTTTCTTCGAATCAAAGTTCCACTGGTAAACTGGGTTGTTTTCCATTTTCTCAATTTGGCCAGTGCCTCGACGAATACAACCAAAATACGCATTGACTTTCTCAAGCAGCAATGACTCGTCAAAATCACCCGCAATGGAAATAATCATATTGTCTGCATTGTAATACGCAAGATAATAATCCATCAATATTTCGCGTGTGAATCCATTGACCGATTTCTTTGTACCCAAAATTGGGTAAGACAAAGAATGACCTTTAAATATAATTTCATTCAGAATGTCGATGACAATTTCCTCTGCGGCATCTTCATACATATTAATCTCGTCAATTATGACGGTTTTTTCAGTTTCGATATGGTCTTCTTGGAAGGTCGCATTATGCATCATATCAGACAAGACGTCGAGTGCAATTTCGTAATCGAGGCTTAATGTCTTCGTATAAAAGCATGTGCACTCTTTTCCAGTGTATGCGTTGATTTCACCGCCAATGCCATCAATTATACTGGCAATTTCCTTTGCGGAACGTTTTTTGGTGCCTTNNTTGTACCCTTGAACATCATGTGCTCAATGAAATGAGATATGCCATTTACTTTCTCGTTCTCATGTGCCGAACCCGTTTTTACCCATACGCCGATGGAAATGGATTTGTATCCTTCTAATTTTTGATAGACGACTGTCAGTCCGTTTTCCAATTGCATTTTTTTATGCAAAATTTCACCTCTATTTTCATTCAAATAAGACAATTCAAACCCTAGGCAATAAACGAAAGAATTTCGCTCCTGACCTAGGGTTTTTATCACCTTATAACACTCTATTTATTATCTTCTAGCAACACTTTTCTAGAGACATTGATTCTTCCTTGATCATCAATTTCAATGATTTTTACGGTTAATTCATCACCGATATTTACGACATCTTCAACTTTTGCGATGCGCTTGCTATCAAGTTGAGAAATAT
>DMYC01000087.1 GCA_003482695.1 Clostridiales bacterium UBA8960 | reverse complement strand
AATCCACGCTTATGATGATTATACATTTGATCATTCTGTTAGAGTATCCATGATTTCAGGACTTCTTGCGAAATTGTGTGGGCTGTCTACAGAAAAAATTAAGGACGCCGCTTTGGCGGGCTTGCTTCATGACATCGGAAAGTGCAATATTCCAGATAACATTTTGAACAAACCAAGTGCACTGACGCTTGAAGAGTTCAAAGTTATGAAAACGCATGCTATACTCGGTTATATACTGGCAAAAGACATTCCAAACCTATCTTATGATGTTCTGCTTGGAATCATGCACCATCATGAACGCATGGACGGCAGCGGTTATCCAAACGGCTTAAAAGGCAACGACATCAGTTATATTTCGAGAATCGTCGCGATTGCGGATGTCTATTGTGCGATGACTCAAGACCGTGTGTATAAAAAGGCGATGCATCCGTTTGAAACGATGAGCTTCATACTTGAAAAATGCCATTTGACTTTGGATTTCTCAATATCAAAAACGTTTTTAGCCAACATCTCCCATTTTTACATTGGGCACATTGTTGAACTGAACAATTCAGAGCAAGGTGAAATCATCATGACTTACAAAGATGACCCCGCAAGACCACTTGTTCGCGTGGGTGAAGATTATTTTGATTTGAGAAGACATATTGATTTGGAAATTGTAGCGATGATTGAGTCGTGAATTTAACCTATATGATTAACTCAGTTTTAATTTTCCTGATGGAATTTTGGAACTGAGTTTTTTGTTTGGCGCGAAAGAACGTACGTTCCATCGAAAAAACTTGCAAAGATGCCACAGCATTTGATATGATACTGATTGAGAGTAATTAATTTGAGGTGACAAATGAGTAAAACCAATTACAACAACGAAAGTATAACAGCTCTTAAAGGGGCAGACCGCGTTAGAAAAAGACCATCTGTCATCTTTGGATCGGATGGACTCGAAGGTTGCCAACATTCTTTTTTTGAGATTTTATCAAACTCGATTGATGAGGCACGCGGCGGATATGGAAAAGAAATTACGGTCATCAGACACAGTGATCATTCTATTTCTGTCATCGACCATGCGAGAGGGATTCCTGTCGATTATAATCATAAGGAAGAAAAGTACAACTGGGAACTTGTTTTCACTGAACTTTACGCAGGCGGAAAGTACAACAACAACGATTCTTCTGTCTATGAATTCAGCCTTGGTCTCAATGGCCTAGGGCTATGCGCAACACAATACAGTTCTGAATATATGGATGTTCTCATTAAGAGAGATGGTTTTGAATACGAACTTCATTTTAGAAAAGGTGAAATGACAGAGGGTGGCTTCGAAAAAAGAGCGACCAAATTGAGAGCGACCGGCACAACCATAAAATGGCGTCCAGATCTTGATGTTTTCAAGGAAATCGATATACCACTCGATTATTTCAAAGATATCATGCGCAAGCAATCCATCGTCAATCCTGGCATTAACTTCATCTTAAGAGACGAAGCCTCCGATTTGGCGTTTGAGTATAAATATGATCGAGGCATCCAAGATTATATAGCTGAAATCTCACAAGAC
The DNA here is from genome assembly GCA_003482695.1 of Clostridiales bacterium UBA8960. Classification (GTDB taxonomy): domain Bacteria; phylum Bacillota; class Clostridia; order Peptostreptococcales; family Acidaminobacteraceae; genus Fusibacter_C. The sequence continues at coordinate 2,714 of DMYC01000087.1, read as the reverse complement.
AAGAACTTCACAGATATCGTCTACTTTGAAGATGAGGGAAGAGGCCGTGACAGAGAGGATATGCCTGAGTATAAAGCAAAAGCGCAAATTGCGTTTGCTTTCAACAATGAAGTCAACCTGCTTGAATACTATCACAACTCGAGTTTCCTAGAGCATGGTGGTTCTCCTGATAGAGCCGTTAAAAATGCGTTTGTATACGAACTCGATAAGTTCATCAAGCAACTCAATAAATATACAAAGAACGAAAAAAAGGTTTCTTTCATAGATATTCAGGATAGCTTGATTCTCGTCACGACGAGTTTTTCCACGATTACGAGTTATGAAAATCAGACGAAAAAATCCATTACAAATAAGTTTGTTCAAGAGTTTATGACTGAAATGATCAAGCGAAATCTGGAGATCTATTTTATCGAAAACAAAGAACATGCAGAACGTATTGTGGATCAAGTGCTTATCAATAAGCGATCTAGAGAGAAAGCTGAAATAACAAGGCTCAACCTCAAGAAGACTTTGAGTTCAAAAATTGATGTGACCAACCGAGTGAAAAAGTTTGTCGACTGCCGTACGAAAGATACTTCAAGACGAGAGGTTTATATACTTGAAGGGGATTCGGCACTTGGATCTTGTAAACTTGCGCGCGATAGCGAATTTCAAGCGTTGATGCCGATTCGAGGCAAAATATTGAACTGCTTAAAAGCAGACTACGAAAAAATATTCCAGTCGGATATCATCATCGACCTGATAAAAGTCCTGGGCTGCGGTGTGGAAATCAAATCCCGCCATAACAAGGATCTGGATACATTTAATTATGAAAGTTTAAAATGGGACAAAGTCATCATCTGTACAGATGCCGATGTTGACGGTTTTCATATTAGAACCATGGTTCTGACGATGATTTACCGCCTTATCCCGACGCTGATCGAAAGAGGCGATGTCTACATTGCCGAGTCGCCTTTGTTTGAAATCACGACATCAGATGGAAAGACTGTGTTCGCGTACAATGAAAAGGAAAAAAATGATATCGTCAAAAAACTAAACAAAAAACACACCATTCAACGTTCTAAAGGGCTTGGTGAAAATGATCCCGACATGATGTGGCTTACGACCATGAACCCTGAATCAAGGCGCCTCATAAGGGTACAGCCTGACGATGTGTTTGAAACGCAGAAAATGTTCGAGGTTCTTTTGGGCGATGACCTGGATGGCAGAAAGGAATTCATTGAAGACAACGGTGAAGCCTACCTTGAACTTCTGGATTTGAGTTAAAGTAAAATACCGAGGTGTATAAATGAAAGAGCAACTTTATGTTGATCAATTAATAACCGAAACGCTAGAGAAAAATTTCATGCCTTATGCGATGAGTGTTATCGTATCCAGAGCAATCCCAGAAATAGATGGGTTTAAGCCCTCGCACAGAAAAATCCTATTTACCATGTATAAAATGAAGCTGCTAAAAGGCAACAGGATGAAATCGGCGAACGTCGTGGGCCAAACGATGAAGCTTAATCCGCACGGAGATCAGGCGATTTATGCGACACTTGTAAGATTGGCCCGTTCCAATGAATCCCTGCTGCTACCATTCATCGACTCAAAAGGAAACTTCGGCAAAGTCACTTCCAGGGACATGAAATACGCCGCTCCGAGATATACTGAAGTTAAGCTTGAAGAGATCGCTGAAGAAATATTTAAAGATATAGACAAGAATACCGTCGACTTTGTGGATAACTATGACGGAACCATGCAAGAGCCCACACTGTTGCCGACGACATACCCTAATATATTGGCCAATCCAAACAAGGGCATCGCGGTCGGAATGGCGAGCAATTTCCCAAGCTTTAACTTGAAAGAGCTTTGTGAAGCGACGATCGCCTTCATCCAGAATCCTGGTGCAAATTTGATCGACTATATGCCTGCGCCTGATTTTCCAACTGGCGGAGAAATCATATACAATGCGTCTGATATGCAAAGAATCTACGACGCGGGTTTGGGATCGTTTAAAATCAGAGGCAAAATCAAGTACCTGAAGCAAGACAACATGCTTGAAATCACTGAAATTCCATATACGACAACGGTGGAACAGATCATCGAAAAAGTGGTTGATATGATTAAAACGGGACGTATAAAGGAAGTAAATGACATTCGTGATGAAACAGACCTTAAAGGACTAAAAATTGCGATTGATTTGAAGCGTGGTACCGACTATGAGAAGCTGATCGCAAAACTGTTTAAGTTCACCACTTTGGAAGACAGTTTCTCATGCAATATGAATCTGCTCATCGGTGGAAGACCAATGGTGCTCGGCGTCAAGGCCATCCTTATGGAGTGGTTGATGTTCAGAAGAAATTGCATCAAACGCGGCGCTCAGTTTGACATCGATAAAATCAATGAAAAACTGCATTTGCTATACGGTCTTCAAAATGTTTTGCTGGATATTGATATGGCTATTAAAATCATAAGAGAAACAAATCAAGACAAGGAAGTTGTTCCTAACTTGATGAAGCACTTTCAAATCGACGAAGTTCAGTCAAATTTCGTCGCGGACATTCGTTTGCGTAATTTAAATAAAGAGTACATTCTAAACAAGGTTGGCGAGATATCAGATCTGGAAGCAGAGCTGAGAAAACTGGAAGAGCTAATGTCAAATGATAAGAAAGTAGATAAAGTGATCACGAAGGACCTTCAGCAAATCATCAAGAAATACGGACAACCAAGAA
>DMYC01000196.1 GCA_003482695.1 Clostridiales bacterium UBA8960 | reverse complement strand
AATACCCGAAAAGCTCGACTTCGAGCGTCCGGGTGTCCCCAGTGACCGCCGTTTGAATGACACACGATTTCAGCTTGCTACCCAGTTTTCCAGTTTCTTTATCCGCCCCCATTATAAAACCGATAGCCCCACTATTTCTAGGCGTTTCATCCAAAAAACTTTGGGCGAAAAACTGTAGAGAAATATCTTCGTCGCACTCATACTCAACGACTGGAAGAAACATGCCTCGTGGACATATTTCACCGAGACGCATCTCGAGTTCGCTTTTCATTTCTTCTATTTTATCAGCGGAAATCGACTCAGCCGCTTGAGGCTCATCAAATGCTTTAAGCAGTTCCTCATATATGTCCATCAAGTGAACGCGGTTAATCTGTACCCAAATTCTTTCCTCCGAATCCTTATGCTCAAACCACAGCTTATCCGGATAGTTCTCCCCAATTTCAAGTGTCAGAGGCTTTCCTACTGAATATGAAATAACATGTGGACGCTTTTCAAACAATATCTCGGAGTTGGCATTTGGCTTGATTATTCTTGCATCTTCACCTTCAAGTTTCAGTCTCGTCAATACAAGCTGCTCCCCATAAACATCTTCGAATCTTTCTGCAGTCCACCCTGCCTTCATGAACTCATAAAGCTCAATGACACTTTCCCATTCATATCCGGAAATTCTTCTGCACTCTTGACCGCGCACTTCAAATGCCACACCATCGATCGTTACTTTCCCCACGTGCTGAAGTGGCCATCCATGCTCATGCTTGCCGTGATCTCTCATGATGAATCGATTGGTGAGCCTCGGGCGTTCATCTTTTTCATCATCAACGTTTCTCTGTTCCTCTGGTTCACTGTGTACCGCCAGTAGTGTAAGCTTGTCCTTGCTGCGGCTTACCCCGACAATTTCACAATTGGTCTTACCATTTTCATGCAGTCTACCAATCACGAAACGCGCCTCGCGCTTTGATAGTAAGCGCTTTAGGATACTTAAATTCATAGTTTCAACCCCCAGGGTGATTATTTTCTCAATTAGCCTCTGACCTAAACATGCTCTTTGTACTATCCCAAAACAATGTTGCTTTATGCCTATATATTGGCTCATAATCCTCATAAGTCAGTTCGAACACCTGTAGCACTTCATCCGCATAAAAGAACGCTTCTCGCTCTCCAAACCCCTTAGCAAAAATCGGAACCATCGACCATTCAACCTTCTCCAAATCATACCGCTCAATCCCATAAGCCGTGTACCCTTGATATGTCACGCTGCCTATGTATAAAATTTCACTTCGCTTGTCTAGCCCGGTCAAAAGATGAATCGTCACCCGATCCGCCATAAACGTCTTCTGATGCTTCGCTAAAAGCGTATTCGCATCACAAATCAGCACAACCGTTCTATCAAGCCCTGCTGCATGTGGCACATCCAGAACCTTAAACTGCACCATCATCTCCTCGGCACCCACTTCAGTGAAAGACCCATACTGAATAGAATGTAACTTAAGCAGTTGACTCAACGTCTTATCGCCCATCGCCTCTAAATAATCATCAAGGCTTCTGTCCACCTCAGCGATTAACTGCCCAGCTATGTCGTCTGACTCTGCTGGGTTTGGGCTACACCCGGAAAAGGTTACCATCAGAATCATCAAAACTAAAATCATGGAATTTTTCATGTTCATATTCACACTCCAATTTACTGATCAAGGGGTCCGACCCCCTGATCATTTTCACGGGTTTGTTCGAATCACAAAAGCGAAAGCAAAATTCGATTTCCCAACTTCTGCTCTAATAACAAAAGCACGAATCACATGTCCTGGTTTATAACTTTCACTATTTGAACTCAGGTGAACCGCCCAATTTGACTTAAGCTCAAAATGAATTTCACGATCTTCCACTTCCACATCATAGGTCTGTGTCGATCTATCATCATATAAAAATTTGCCCTCTTGATTCAATAGGTCTTCAGTTATCGTAACTCGCCCAACTTCAAAATTCTCGAATCGAATAACGACCTCATCGCCAAGCTCGACATAAGGCAACGCTTCCCATGAGCCGTCCTCAAAAGGCAAATCAAGAAACCGCTCAATCTCATCTCGCGTTTGATTGTATCGATCACCATAATAAATAGGCTTTATGACCTGCTCACCGATCTTAACACTGATTTTAGGCTCGGGGGTGGCACTCGGTCCACCTTTTAAAAACGTAATGATGATAACGATAACGACTAATGCGATAATCGCCAAAACAGCAAATGTTTTTTTCATTTTAACCCCTTCCTAAATGTTCATCATTTTTGTCTGGAAGAGTGATCAAGGGGTCCGACCCCCTGATCACTTTTAAAAGAGCGAAAATAAACCTGCGCCCATCACTCAACCTTCATGATATAATTAGACCATCAAACACTCGGAGGCACACATGCATACCCAACCCTATATTCTAGTCATAGGCGCATCCATCATCGACATCATCGGCTTTTCAGCTGTCAAATATCGCCCACAAAACTCCAATCCAGGATGCATCAAAGTGTCCATGGGGGGCGTATGCCGCAACATCGCAGAAACCATCGCACATCTTGGCGTTCCAACGAAATTTATCTCAGCACTTGGTGATGATGATCATGGCACAAGCATTTTGGAACATTCGAAAATTATTGGATACGATATGTCGGACTCATTATTTCTCGACCACTGCTCTACGCCGACATACATGGCAATTCTGAACGAAAATGGTGAAATGGTGTCTGCCATCGTCGATATGTGGAGCCTTAATCAAATGGATGCCGCTTTCATAGATTCCAAATCGGACATCATAAAGCAGGCTTCATACACCTTTGTCGATGCCAACAACCCCATACTTCTTGAGCATATCTTAAAAACATACCACGGTCAAACACAGTTTGTACTCGACCCGATCTCAGCAACAAAGGCTGAATCGATCAAGCACCTGTTGCCATACTTTCACACCATTAAACCGAATCGTTTTGAGGCGGAAGCCATGCTTGGCTACCCTCTCGACAGCACAGAATCATTGCTCAAAGCATCTGAAGCCTTTCTTGCTCAAGGCATCACGAACGTCTTTATCTCTTTGGACGAAAACGGCATCTTTTACGCAACTCGGGAACAAAGAGGCATCATGATGGCACAAGGTACCAAAGTCGTCAACGTCACTGGAGCTGGTGATTCATTTGTCGCTGCACTTGGTTACTGCTATGTAAATGCTTTTGCGCTTCTCGATACCGTAAAATTTGCGATGGCCACAAGCCTCCTTACAATTTCACATGAAAGCACCATCCATCCAGAATTGTCCACTGAAGCGGTCAAGGGCATCCTCTCAAACACAGCGTGGGAACATTTTAAGCTTCACATTTAGGTGTCAGACACCAAAACGGAACTTCACAAGAAGAATATAAGACAAAAACGTTACTTTTCTAACCACTAAAAATGTGCTATACTTAGACATAACATGAACGCTTGCCCAAGCGAGGCCAGTATCTTAACCGATACTGGCCTCATGTTTTTTTTTGTCACTTATGCATCAATTTAACGGTTAAACTCTGACTAGGTTTTTTTGATATGATACTTCTCATAAGCCTCAATCCACTGCGCTACAGTCATTTTTTCCATCAGTTTACCGATTAAATCAAAAGGAATCAACTCCGGTTTCTTAAAACGAATGCAGCTTTTACCCATATCGAGTTTTGCCGAAGTCGCTTTAGGGTATTCCTCAAGGAACCACTTTAGAAGGCTTTCGTCAGAATAAATGCCCATATGATAAAGCGCGATAAAATGCTTCTGTGCTGCAATGCCAACGAATGGCAAAGGTTGTTTAGGTTTACAGTGATAACCCGCAGGATATAGACGGTATGGCACTTCAAACCCAACCATACCCGAACCAACAGCTTCCTCGAAACCCTCGGGAATATGGGCTTTAATCACTTCACGCAGCTTAATCATCGCTTCCTTTTGATGGTCAGGGATTTGTTCAAAATATTGATCTGGCGTTTCGGCAAATATTTGCATTCAGTACCTCCTCGTCGACAATTCACGTCATAAACAGATAAAATGTCATTTTTAAGGTTATACCCATATTATCGACTTAAAATCCCAAAATCAAACGTGTTTATGTCACGCACACTGCATTCAACTCGCCAATATTTTGTACTGCCATGTCACCTCGACATTGTTTTTTAGTGCGATCCAAACTGGTGAAATTTTTTCCGCCATCGATAAGCCCTTTTGCATGTCCTCATCTGATAGATCAGAAGATTCAACCATAACCTCAAAGTGTATCTTCTCTAGCACTAACGGACTCTCCAACTTATAGCCTGTAGCAATCATCGAATAATTCAAAACACTTTTGCCCATTCTCCTCAAAATACCCACGATGCCTGTACTGACACAGCCCGCAAAGCTCATGACCAGCAGCTCCAGACCAAGGAATCCTTCACCGTCACCGAGTGGAGGCAAGTAATCAACCGTAATTGGCTGATCTGCCTTTGCGCTGGAAACACACGAAAATTTGACCTTTTGATTGATAAGCGACAAGTTGATTTCAATAGGTGTTGTTTGCATAATTTAACTCCTTTTAATCGTAATTTGTATCACTACCTATTTAGATACAAAAAACCTTAAAAGGTTACACGACTCTACTGCAAAATTTTTAATTTTTTCTGATTCATGAGATTTTTGATGTTTGTCAAAA
>DMYC01000231.1 GCA_003482695.1 Clostridiales bacterium UBA8960 | reverse complement strand
TCATGGATAAAACCTAAACGTGCAATTTATCACGCACTCGCCGCTTTAATATTGATTGTACCCATCGTTTTAGGAACAATTAAAGTTCAGTCAAGCGTAAACTTATACATTTCAGGTGCCTACTACTATTATTCGGAAGGTCGGGTTTCACGCTCACTTAAAACCATCGATAAAGGGCTTGAAAAATATCCTGACCAAACCGATTTGCTTTATATGAAATCGGTCATTAGCCAGGATATATAAATCTTCATTATTTTAGCAAAATCACTGTGGCGCCGCTACCACCTTCGTTGTATGCGGCGTCTTCAAATTTTTTGACATGTGGGTGATGTTTGAAGTATTCATGAAGACCTTTTCTAAGTGCACCAGTCCCTTTACCATGTATGATTCTAACTTGGCTTAAGCTGGATATGGCAGCATCATCAAGATACTTGTCAATAATCGCGATCGCCTCTTCCGTGTTGTTGCCCCTCACGTCAATCTCAGGGCTAATGAAAGCGCTTTTTGCAGAAAAAGCCCTCACTTTATCATAAACTTTCTCATCTTTTTTCTTTTTGCTGATCACAGCCAACTGCTTTAGGTTGACATTCATTTTCATCAGTCCGACTTGAACCGTCAAATCCCCTTTATCGTTCGGCAACGAAACCACAGTCCCCTCTTGGTTGATGCTAAGTACTCTGACCGAATCACCCACGAGTAAATGCTCAGGCGCAAACGCATTGATTGCTTCCGATTTTATGACCGATTCACTTGTACGATCAATGCCATCCATCAATCTCTTGCGCATTTCCTCGACATCTTTGTTTCTGGACACATCCACGCTCGTTTTGATTTCTCTTAGCGCTTTGACGATTTCATCTGCCTCTTCTTTTGCCTGTTTTAGAAGTTCTCGCGCTTCTTCTTTGGCTTTTCTAGTCAACTCATCCTTTTGCCTCAACCATTTATCTTCTTTTTCTTTGAGTGAATTTTTTAGCTTTTCAACCTCAAGACGCATTTTAATCGCTGCATCTCGTTCAGCTTCAATTTGCTTTTGATTTTTTTCGATGTTTGCGAGTATATCCTCGAAACGAATATCGTCTTTATGAATATATTCTTTTGCATATTCGATGATGCTACGGTCAAGACCAAGCTTTTGAGATATCTCGAAAGCGTTGGATTTACCAGGGATACCGATTAGCAACTTATAAGTAGGGCTCAGCGTTTCAACATCAAANNAAGTGGGGCTCAGCGTTTCAACATCAAACTCGACACAAGCATTCTCGATGCCATCTGTTACGATAGCATACTCCTTGAGCTCAGAATAATGGGTCGTCGCAATCGTCCTAATATTCTTGCTTTTAAGCTGATCCAAAATCGACATAGCAAGTGCAGCACCTTCAGTCGGGTCTGTTCCTGCACCAAGCTCATCAAATAGAACGAGCGAGTTGGGTGTGATTTCTTTAAGAATTTTGACGATATTCGTCATGTGTGATGAAAAAGTACTTAAGCTCTGTTCAATGCTTTGTTCGTCTCCAATATCGGCGAAAACTTCGTCAAAAACTGCGATTTCAGTACCATAATCAGCGGGCACATGCAATCCAGCTTGTGCCATTAGAGTCAACAAACCGACCGTTTTAAGCGTTACGGTTTTTCCACCCGTATTGGGTCCTGTTATCAGAAGCGAAGTAAAGTGTTCACCTAACCAAATATTTGATGGAACAACCTCATTTTTAGGGATCAGCGGATGTCGCCCGTTCTTGATTCTAAAGCGCTTGTTTGCATTCACTTCTGGCTCAACCGCTTTTGTTTCAAGAGCAAACTTGCCTTTTGCAAATAAAAAATCAATTTGAGTCATCGCATTGATATTGCCACTTATTAAATCGGCAACATCGGCGACTTCACCTGATAACATACGCAAAATGCGCTCGATTTCCTTTTGCTCTTCAATCATGAGTTCGCGAAGTTCGTTGTTGAGTTCCACAACAGCAAGAGGCTCAATATAGAACGTGCTGCCTTTGGCCGATTGATCGTGAACAAGACCTTTCACTTGATTCTTATGTTCACTTTTAACAGGTATAACAAAACGGTCTTGTCTAATCGTGATGATAGAGTCTTGAAGGTACTTTTGATAAACCGGAGAGGTAATCATAGATTCCAGTTTATTTCGAATGGCTGTATTTTTACTATCTATCCCACGTCTTATCCGTTTAAGCTCAGATGATGCATGATCAGAAATGTGGTTTTCTGAAATGATGCAAAGCTCGATATGCTTTTCTAACTCAACATTATTGTGAATTTCATCGGCCAATCCAACGAGTACTGGGTAAACTTCGCGTCCAGCACTATTGCCTGTGATGTATTTTTTTACAACTCTAGATGATCTCAAACTATCCGCGACTTCAAGCAACTGTTTTGGTGTTAAGCAACCACCGATTGTTGCCAATTTAAGTGCAGAAGACAAATCGTAAATGGGGCCAATAGGAGGCGTTCCGCTTTGCAAAATCATACCGATTGCTTCAGTGGTTTGTTTTTGCATTGAAACGACTTCTGCTATGTTTGATGAGGGCAAAAGGTCTCTACATAGCGTCTTACCCATCTCAGAAGAGGCTTTCATCTCCAACATTTCTATAATCTTATTGTATTCGAGTACGCGTAAAGCTTTCTCATTCATATGTTACCTCCGTTCTTTATTCAGTGCCTCGACCAAAGAAATCGTGTGAACTTTGAATATGAGTA
>DMYC01000267.1 GCA_003482695.1 Clostridiales bacterium UBA8960 | reverse complement strand
CGATAGAGGGCCTTGAAGAAGGCGATATGACAGAAGTATGGCAAGGTTTCATCGAAAACAGCAACGTTCAAATCGTCGATGAGATGATCAACTTGATTACGGCGCAGCGTGCTTATGAAATCAACTCAAAATCCATCCAAACGGCGGATGCGATGCTCGAAGTTGCAAATAACCTTAAGCGTTAACCTTTAAGGAGGCGTTATGAAAATAGATAGCTCTGTGATGAGCAACCTCACCGGAACCTATCAATCCGCTTTAACCGGACAGCAAGAAACCGCAGAAGCTGAGTCGTTTAAAGCGACGCTTGAAAAGGCGGCGACAGATAAGGATATGGACCGACTAAAAATCGCCAGCCAAGAATTTGAAGCGTATTTTGTGAATACGCTTTTCAAGGAGATGCGCAAGACGGTTCAGGATGGCGGTCTAACTGAAAAGAGTCAGGCGAGAGAGACCTTTGAAGGGATGCTCGATGAAGAGATGTCAAAACTGATCAGTAAAAAAGGCGGTTTTGGTATCGCAGACCTCATCTATGAGAACATGAGCCGCGTTTATGGCAGTCCTGAGGTTTCTGAAGCGGATGCGATACTGGATTTTATTGGCACAACCAAGGATGAAAAAATTGAAGAGTAAGAAGCGAGCTGCCCCGAATTTGTGAAATGACACTTTCGGGGTTTTTATGTGTGTTTGGCGTTTTGGCCTTGAGATTAAAGGTATATATAGGATGTGTTTAAGGGTTTAGGAGGGTTACAATGAGGGGAATCGCTTTAGAAGGTGGCGGTGCAAAAGGGTCATTTCAAATCGGTGCGATGAAGGCGCTAAGGGATTTGGGGATAGATTATGAGGTGATTGCAGGGACTTCCATCGGTGCCATCAACGGTGCTATGATCGCCGAAGGGAAGCTCGATTTTTTGGAAAGCTTGTGGCTGACCCTAGAAATGAAGGACATGATCGAAGGCGACACGGAAATGCTGAAAAAAATAATGGCGCTCGACATCAAGGTGGAGTCAAACCGGCTCAAGCATTTTTTTTCGGAAATGTTCAGGCAAGGCGGTCTCGATGTGACGCCGTTTAAAGAAAAGTTATATACTTATGTGGACGAGGATGCACTTAGGAAGTCGAATGTTGATTTTGGACTTGTGACGGTGTCCCTCAGTGCCATGAAACCCATCGAACTTTTTGTCAGCGAAATTCCTGAAGGCAAGCTTCACGATTACATCATTGCATCGGCAAATTTGCCTGCATTCAAAGATGAGAAGCTCGACAACAAAAAGATGCTCGACGGTGCTTTTTTCGATAACTTACCCGTGAATATGCTGCTTAAGCGAGGGTGTGACGAAGTGATCGCCATTCGCCTTATGGGGGTTGGCAGGATACGCAAAATCCCAAAAGAACATCAGGACAAAGTCATCACGATTATGCCCTCTGAGGATTTGGGAAAACTGCTTGAAATTGATAAAGAACGGGCAAAGCACAATATCAAATTAGGTTATTTCGATACCATGCGCGCTATGAAAAAACTGCATGGATATCGGTATTACATCTCGGATATGGAAGAGGAAGCGTATTTCCTTAACCGGTTCATCAGCATCACGGAGGAAACGCTCTCGGAGATCTCGAAGTTCCTTAATATGGATAAACCGGGTCATCGAATGATGTTTGAGCAGATGATTCCCTTAATTGGTGATTTGCTGAAAGCGGAACGAACGGATACGTATGGCCAAATGATTTTGAGATATTATGAGTTTCTTGCGGAGCAAGCGGGAATTGACCGGTTCGAAATCATGGGCTATCAAACGTTTGTAAAGCGGGTGAATGCGCACTATTTGTCACAAGTCGAGTCCTATAAAGGCATACAGGAGGAGATCGTTAAGCGGTTGCTTTCCGCACTTCCTAACAAAAGCATCACACTGCTGCCATCTAAACTCAAAAACGAGTTGTTGACTCATATTTACCACATTATACTCAGAGGCTTTGTAGACTCTGGAATTTATAGTTAAACTATGATAAAATTGTGTGAAGTTTTAGTCATGAAAGGAGATCGCGATGAACGCATTGGCACACTACACGGAATGGTTGAATAATCCTTATTTTGATGAGGCATTCAGAGCAGAGCTGGAATCAATCAGAGATGATGAAAATGAAATAGAGGATCGCTTTTATAGAGATTTGGAGTTTGGAACAGCAGGTATGAGGGGCGTCATCGGCGCAGGCAGAAACAGAATCAACGCGTACATCGTGAGAAAAGCCACTCAGGGGTTCGTGAACTTTTTGCTTGAGCGCAAAGCGAACGTTCTTGGAGACACGGTTCAGAAGTCCGTGGTTATCGCGTACGACTCGAGAAGGATGTCAAACGAATTTGCGATAGAAACAGCTAGGGTGCTTGCAGGTAACGGCGTTCTAGCGTTTGTGTTCGACGATGTCCGCACGACACCTGAACTTTCGTTTGCCGTTAGAGAGCTCGGCTGTATGGGCGGTGTTATGATCACAGCGAGCCATAACCCACCTGAGTATAACGGCTATAAAGTCTATGACGAAACGGGCTGTCAGTTGGTGCCACACCTCGCAGATGCACTTGTTGAGCACGTTGAGTGCATCATGGATTTTACGATGGTCAAGATTATGGACCGAGTAGAAGCGGTCAAACACAACCTCC
>DMYC01000269.1 GCA_003482695.1 Clostridiales bacterium UBA8960 | reverse complement strand
CCACCTTGGCATCTTGGGCACTCAAAAATTAAAAGCCCAGCTATTGGAACACCTGCAGAATGCACCATTTCAGGTTCCGTTTCGTGCATGGATTCAAGTTCTCTTCTAAGTGCGTCTGACACCTCTGCAAGATGCGCCATTTCTTGCTCAATCAGTGACAGTCTGTTCTCGAAATAGGCTTTATAGGTCGTTCGTCGGTCATATCCAGTCAGTTTACCGATGCGTCTGAACAGCATCAACTTCTGAATCTCAGAGAGAAGAAATCCAATACTTTTCAAGTAGAAGATTTCTTCCAGTTCGCCTTGGCACCTTTCGTCGAAAGTGTATTGACTCCCGATTTTCTCAGGCACCAGTAGACCCAAATCCATGTAATGCCTGATGGTGTCAATACTTGTTCCGTTACGTTTCGCGAAAGCGCCTATTTTCATAAAACCTCCGAAAGACTTAATGCCTTTAATATATTATATAAGTACGTGTTTATCCTGGACTCGCAATAAAAGTTCCATCGATTTTGATTGGGCTAAGACATGATGAGCAAACTCACCAGGATAATATTGGTGAAAAGCGCCAAAATTCCACCTGTTAAGATCGCTTTCTTAAAAGCTTTCGTCGAAAAAACTGCAATTTTCATAAAATCGATTGAATCGATTTTATCAACCAAGTGTTTCTCATCCATGATCACACTATAATGACCAGGGCTATCTGACAGAAAATGTTGCGCATAAGGAAAGCACACCATCTCAGAGGGCTCACTTTTGAAAAGACCTGGAAACCAGTTGTTTGCATCTATTTTTATACTTGCTTTAGTCAATCTTAGGGCTTTCTGAAACTCTTTTGGGTCAAATATGAGCGAAAAAGGCGCGATAACCTCATCTGATTTTATCTTGCTGTATGCGATGGACAAATTGCCTTCAACCCATAACCTTTGGTCTAATTCTGTCATCAGGCCATTCTTCAAGTCGCTCGAAAATACGAGTTTTCTTTCGTTATTATTCTTGACATCGACGACGAGCATCCCGTTAAAGTCTGTCGTTATGAGCGAATCATTTGCATTGGGATCGCTCAAAATAATCTTGGGATCATAAGTAATCGTATTTGTGTCATAATCTAAAATCACCCAGCTTAGCAGCCCGGTTTCAACATTTTCTGCGATTAGATAACACTCCACTCGCAACCCCCAAAAGCCACTCGTATGTGCATTGAAACACCCGAAAATCACATAATATCTCGGTTCGTCACTTTCAAAAATCTTCGTCTGAATTAATCTGAACCCATTAGGCAATAATGATTCAGCCATTTGCATATCCATTACTTCATAACATAAAAAGTAACTGTATGGTTCTACCACAAATCCCATGTAAGGTGTGACATTGCCAGATGCTTCGACCATTTTTTTCTGTATTTTTTTAGGAATCATGTTGTTGAATGACTGCATGAAATGCAGTGTCCCTACATTGATCGGGTCGACTAACCGCTCAACCCCTTTAACAAAATCCATTCTATTCATATGCTTCACCTATATCCCTTTCGAAATGAAAGTCTTTTATTTCATTTTAGCATATTTGAGAATGATTTTCAATTGCAATTATTTCGTTATGTGATATTTCGTTGTTTATGTGGTTGACGGGCCCCTTGAGTGATCAAGGGGTCCGACCCCCTGATCACTTCATTTGCCTATATACCCATTATACCTTAATATACCCGTTTTCATTCTCGATATTTCATGATATGCTAACGTTAAAGAACACTACATGCAAAAAAAGAGAGGTATGGAAATGTCAATAAAGATCATGAATCGACTTGAACCCGCTTATGCAGAAAAAATTAAGCGCTTAGAAAATGAAGTTACCTCACACGATCAAATCTCACTAAAACTGGAAATCGATTACAAACTTGCTTTTATGCAAGAAGAAATCGAGAACAATGAATTTATATATCTTGATGGTCAAGAGGTTGTTGGATACATTGGTATTTTATCATTTGGTGATTCTGCTGAAATAAGCGGAATGGTGCATCCAGATTACAGAAGACGTGGTATTTTTAAGAAATTGTTTGAAGACGTGAAGAAAGAAATTAAGCAAAGAAAGTTTGAAGAGGTGCTGTTGCTTGCTGACGAACGCTCTGTTGCTGGGAAACTCTGTATCGAACACCTTGGAGGCAAGTATTTAAATTCTGAGTATGAAATGTCATTCGTCGATCACCCGCTTGACAATCGATCAAGACTTGAATTTTTAAAGTCAGCACCTGAGCACCATCGTGCAATCGAAACGATCGATGATGCCTGCTTTGGAAAATCATACGCCACCACATGCGATTCCACATATGTGGCACAGCATCAGGGGGTTATTGTAGGCAAAGTACGCCTTGAAATGTTAAATAATGTCGGGGGCATTTTTGGTTTAGGCGTACTGCCAACTTATCAAAAGAAAGGCTATGGAAAAAGCATCCTCGAGAGCAGCGTCTTCGAGCTTAAAAAACAAGGTGCAGAAAAAGTATTTTTGCAGGTGTTGACTGAAAATGAAAATGCGTTGGGTTTATATCTTGATACTGGTTTTAAAATCGATAGTCGAATGGACTACTACGAATGGGAGCTTATATGAATCAAATAAAACTTGAACCTGGACCATTGCTCGACAAGAAAGGCCGCTTATCCCAATCAGGATATGCGACCGAACTCATTAAAACATATGATCGAAAAAAAATCAAAGCCGGAAAATTGCGCATTAAAGAATGGGATTATTATCTTGCTTACAATAAAGATTTCGGCATCGCACTCACTGTTGCTGACAACGGCTATATGGGTCTGATCAGCGCAACATTTTTAGACTTCACCACCGGTGAGGAACAAACCCTGAGTCCCATGATTTTCATGCCACTTGGCAAACTGGGCATGCCCTCTTCATCTGAGGCGGGTGATCTTCATTATAAGGATGATANNAAATGAACAAAGGCGCATTAAGTTCAACATGCCTAATTTCAACAAACGCTCTTCTCTGTTCGTCGATGTGACGCTAACCCCTACCATGGAAGAAAGTATGGTCATCGCGACGCCTTTTAAGAAGAAATCGAAAAAATTCTATTATAATCAAAAAATCATCGGTATGCGCGCTTCTGGTACGGTGAATTATAAAAATCAACATTATGTGCTTGATCCAGTGGATTCATTTGGCATATTGGACTGGGGCAGAGGCGTCTGGACTTACGATAACACGTGGTACTGGAGCGCAGCTAACGGGCTCATCGACGGTAAAGTCTTCGGCTTCAACTTAGGATACGGCTTTGGCGACACGTCTGCCGCCACCGAAAACATGTTGTTTTACGATGGGGCACATAAACTCGAACATGTGACGTTCACCATCCCGACTACAGATGACGGCACCCCTGATTACCATGAAAAACCTTGGCTATTCACCTCTTCAGATGGCCGTTTCGAAGCGATTTTCACACCCATCTTAGATCGATCCTCTTTTACGTCGTTCAAGTTGCTTCTAAGCGATCAGCATCAGGTATTCGGTTATTTCACCGGCAAAGCGGTACTCGATTCAGGCCAAGTCATATCGTTTCAAAATTTGCTTGGATTTGCGGAAAAAGTGAGGAATAAGTGGTAAGTCCACATTCCTCACTTCTTTTTTTACAAATTGTTCGCAGCCAACGTTCTCTTATACGAACCCGTATGTGTGTAAATTTCTTGCGTGAGAGGATTCATCTTACGCTTTTGCATTGTGATAACCATATAAGCGAAAACACCTACATTGAATAAAAAGGATACGACACTAAGCGTCATCAAAGCCGTCTCAGAATAGGTCGGAAGGACTTTGAAAAAAGATGCCGTCTGAAAATCAACAGATAGGGAAAACATCGCGTAAAGGGACAAAATTTGAGCCCTATGTTGCAGCCATGCGCCACGTTTGAAGGCGTACTCTGCGATCATCGCTGCGATTAAAATGCCAAAACCAGCATACATCGATCGCGTCGAAATGCAGTTGTAGACATATGCGAAATTCCAAAGAGTATAGCCAATCACATACATCCAGGTCATATCCGGCCAAATCATGTCTCTGGATCGATCTTTTGAGACTCTGATACCGACAAAACCGGTCAAAGTCAGAATCGTCAAGATGCCCGCGACGCCGTTGAGTAGATTCCAAACCCCACCGAGTACGAGGACACCACCTGCATCCACCGTCAGCGTTTTATAAGTTGCAAAGACCTGAAATTCGCGATATACCGCTTCAGCAATATTGATTGATAATATGGCCGCTGGAAAATACGATGCAAACTTCTTTTCACCTAATTTTGTGAAACGAATCAGCATAAACCCATATACACCCGCTAGCGCCGAGACAACTTTTACCCACGCAAACCATGTTTTTCCGGTAGGCGACCCCAGTGGTCCATAAAACACCCCAACAGCTAGCACAAGCGGCAAAATAAA
Organism: Clostridiales bacterium UBA8960; assembly: GCA_003482695.1. Taxonomy (GTDB): domain Bacteria; phylum Bacillota; class Clostridia; order Peptostreptococcales; family Acidaminobacteraceae; genus Fusibacter_C. The sequence continues at coordinate 6,386 of DMYC01000269.1, read as the reverse complement.
GAATGCGACGATTGAAATCCATTTTGATCTTCTCGTTATTTCGTTGATGAGTAAAAACACACCTATAAATAAGACGAGCGCTAAAAAACTTTGAATATTTAAACCCTCATACAGAAATCCCATAACGGTTCCCCCTTTTTTAGTATGCGACGATTTCTTTGATATTGAACTCCTGCCCTGAAATCAGATGATAGTCATCTGATTTGCAAGACGGGCAAACGCTTCTGTGTTCGATGATGTTGAAAATGTTCTGGCAGAGATTACAGGTGCCATTTGCTGGTATGGATTCGATCTCAAGAATCGTCTCTTCATATTGCGTTTCACTGACAGCAGCTGGATAACACTGCTCGATAAACCGTGGAATGGCTTGTGACAACTGTCCTATTTCCAGAACAATTTTATCCACTCTCGTGAGCTTATTTTCTTTCACAAAGCCATCGACGACTTTGATTACTTCATAAACAATTCCAAGTTCATGCATGCGTGCACCCCATTTATCGTGTTTCAGTAAAAGGATTGATCTTGTTAAGCGCAATTTTAGCCTTTCGCGTCAATGCTTTTTTCAGCACCGCTTTAGGCAAATCGTCAATTTCATATCCCATTACATTGTGTACTCTTTCCAGTTTGATCGCATCAAATTTACATCTTAGTGTGCAAGCACCACAACCGACGCACAAGTACTCATCTGTTTTCGTTGCGCCACACCCTAAGCATCTTGCCGTTTCTTTCATTATCTGTTCTTCCGTTAGAACGCCTCTAAGATCCTTGAACGTCGTCTTTGAGACTTGACCATCGACATGCTGAATTCGCTGACGCTCTGTGCCATCGTAGTCGAGTCCTTCCTCGAGGTTGTTCTTGTCCAGCATCACGTATGAATGTGTATCGCGGCCAAACACCAATGACTGTCCGTTTTGAACAAATCGATGAATGGACACTGCTGCTTCTTTGCCTGCGGCGATTGCGTCTATCGCAAGTTTAGGACCACTTGCCACATCCCCACCTGCAAAAATGTCCTTCTTAGACGATTGAAGCGTGATTGGATGAACGTCTATCGTGCCTCTTCCTGTAAGCGCAACGTTCTCACTTGCGAACATGTCACCATATGCGAATGTCTGTCCAACAGATAAAAGCACATAATCACATTTTACGATTCTCAGATCGTGTTCATCGAACACAGGGTTGAATCGACCGAAGTCGTCAAAAGTTCTCATGCAGCGTTTGAACTCGATCCCTATAACCTTGCCACTTTCACTTATGATGCGCGTCGGTCCCCAAGAATTGTTGACACCAACATCTTCACTAAGAGCCTCTGCGACTTCTTCTGCGTGTGCCGGCATGCTTTCTCTCGATTCTAGGCAATACAGATCCGCTTTTTCTACACCACTTAATCGAATGGCGCTTCTCGCAACATCTATCGCCACATTTCCTCCGCCGATCACGACGACTTTACCTTGAACGCCAGTCTCTTCGCCCAGATTCGTTTTTCTGAGGAAGTCGACGCCAGTCATTACGCCTTTTGATTCTTCGCCCTCGATACCGAGTGCTCTGCCGGTGGATGCCCCGATGGCAACATAAAATGCATTGAACCCTTTAGAGCGAAGGGTTTCCAAGGTAATGTCCCTACCGATTTCCACACCTGTTTCAAATTTGACACCCATCTCACGGATGACTTCGATTTCAGCATCCAACACGTCTTTTTCGAGGCGATAGGACGGGATTCCTAAAGACAGCATGCCGCCCAGTTTCTTCTCTTTTTCAAAAACTGTTACATCGTATCCATCCAGGGCTAGGTCATAGGCACATGTCAAGCCGGACGGACCCGAACCGATGATCGCGATTTTCTTATCGCTGTAGTCGTGTCTCTTTTTTGGTATAAATCGCGTTGAAGCTTCCAAATCCTTTTCGGCGATGAATTTCTTGATATCGTCAACGGCAACCGCTTCATCATAATCACCACGTGTGCAATCCTCTTCGCAAAGTCTCGGACAGATCCGACCACATACTGCTGGGAGTGGATTATGCTTTTTAATCAGCTCGAGTGCCTCTGAATATTTGCCTTGAGAAGCGAGCTTGATATAGCCTTGAACCGGAATGTGAGCCGGACATTTGGTAATACAAGGGGCTGTTCCTGATTCCAGTGCATTTTTTCGGTTGATTCTATAATCGCTGTTCCATTTGTCTTCCTTCCACTCAGTGTTTCTTGGTGTGATTTTTGTCACCTTTTCATCAATAGGCGTTTTTGAGCAAAGTTTTTGACCAAGTCGCAACGCATTTGTCGGACAGACATCCACGCATTCACCACAGGCCACGCATTTGCTTTCATCGACCACCGATTTATAGTTGGACCTCACGATGTCGTTGTTTAAAAATTCATTCGCAAGACGCATCGCATAGCAGCCGCAACCACAACAGTTGCAAATCGCATGAGTGTGACCTGGCGTATCCAGGTTCGGGATGGAGTGCATCAAACCGTTGTCTTCAGCTCTTCGTATGATTTCAAACGCTTCATCACGCGTTATTTCACGACCACGGCCTGTTTTTATATAATATTCAGCCGCATGCCCCAGTTGAATACACATTTCTTCCTTAAGATGCCCGCATCCTTCACCCATTGATTCTCGTGATGTTCGACATGAGCAGTCGGATACTGAGAAAACCTCTGCATCGTTTAGATGTTTGGTGAGTTCCTCATATGACGCTTTCTTTGTGCTGCCATCAATCGACCGCTGAATTGGAAGGACTCGCATTGGGCCACCACCGATCGGCATGATGCCAGCGGCCATTGGTCCTTTTTTGCTTCCAAAATAGTAAAAGGCCTCTGCCACTTCCGGATGCTTTGCGACGATTTCTTTGTTGTTGTTGATCATTTCGAGATGACCGGGCACAAAAATATCATGCCAATACATGTCGAACCCATCAACCGTGTTCCAAAAGGTGACACCTGTCCACGCTAGATGGTCTAACGCTTCCTTCACTTGATCCAGCGGCTCGCCTGCCGCCGTCGCGATGGCCTCAGCACTTAACTTATCTCTAAATGCCACAAATAGGGCAACCTTCGCCTGAAACGGCGTCAAGATCGGTTCAAGAGCGTAATACTCCGGACCGAATGGGATGGCTTCACGGCTCGTTCCCGCCTTCGTACGGCCAATCTTGTTTGCCAGATCTAAAATCTCCTGGCGATATGTTCTTCCATCTACATCTTCCCATGTCAACGCGAAATTAAAGCGCTTTGATTTGTTAAAGTTTGTCATCGGTTGTCACCTACCCATCTCATTTTTAACCCATTTTGTCCATTCTTCGATACCCTCACCTGTTTTTGCTGAAATCGGGAAAATTTTAACACTTTCATTTAACTTTCTAACGCGAGAAACCAAAAGCGCCATATCGAAGTCAAAATGTGCGATCGTATCCATTTTATTGATTAACAGCGCATCGACTTTCGCAAAAATCATCGGGTATTTCAGCGGTTTGTCGTCGCCTTCTGGCACGCTCAAAATCGCGATGTTCTTCATGGCACCGGTGTCATAACCCACGGGACAAATCAGATTGCCGATATTTTCGAGGAACACGAGGTCTAAATCTTCAATTCCCAGCTCGTCGATGCCCGTTCTAGCCATCGTCGCATCCAGATGACAGAGTCCGCCTGTGTGCATTTGTACAGCCTTTGCACCTGCCTCTTGCACGGTTCTCGCATCCACATCGGAATCGACGTCGGCTTCGATCACCCCAATATTCATCTCACCCTTCAGGGCATGGATCGTACTTACCAGAGTCGTCGTCTTGCCACTGCCAGGTGATGACATGACATTGATTAAAAAAGCATTGTTTTGTCGTAAGACGTCTCTCGTCTCGTTGGCCACTTTTTTGTTGTCTTCGTGAATGTTCTTTTTGATTGAAAATACCTTAAGCTCTCCCATAAGTCACCTCTATCTTTGATTTAGCTTGATTATAACAATGTGACAATAGGCCTGCAACACATGTAAATGCACGGAATCCAGCAAGTATTTACTTTAGCTATATGTTTACAGTTGTTTATCTATCGAAACATTGCTTTAGCGCTCTGAATGTGTAAACAGATCTATAAAGTAAAATTTCTTTAAAAGTTGTGGAAAATGATGATCTATGTTAAAATTTTATTAATCTTTATTGTGGCAATATGAAATGTGGTGATTGGATGGATGCAGAAAAAAAGCTAAGAATCATTTCAGAAGGGCAAGAAAATGGTGTTTCTGCGACTTGTATCAAGTATGGTATTTCAAGGACACTATATTACAGGTGGCTGAATCGGTATAAGGCATTTGGCTTCGATGGGCTTTATCCCATAAAAAAGACTTTTGTCCCCGTCAATAAAACGCCGACACAAACCGTAGACAGCGTACTGATGCTCATTAAGCGTTACCCTGCTTACGGGCCTAGGGAAATCAAGTATCTTCTCGAAGAAATTGGGCTCATTATCAGCGAATCGGCTGTCTATAACATTATGAAAAGAGAGGGGTTGTCTACAAAAGAGAAACGCCTCCGTTATTCTAAAAAGAGAATCGCAAGCGTCCAAAACAAGCTGCCATTATTCGATGCCATGACCAGCGGTGAGTGTTGGTTATTCTGGACAACCTGTTACGGCCATCATCAGCATTATGGCACTTTGTATGAGTATACAATTCTCGACTATAAAAGTAAGATTGCTTGCTCAAGACTCTACGATCGACTCTCAGATGAATGTTTTGAAGATTTGCTTACCGCCGTTGCGATTCCCGTCGCACAAAGCCTAAGTTTCAAAACGAAATACTTATGCTCTTTTGAAGCGTTCAACATACAAAGCATTCTTCAGTCGAGTGGTCTGGATGCCACATTGCACCTATTGAAAGAGGAGGATTTGCGTTCTGAAATCATTGAAATCAAGAAAGCATTCACGCAACACTGTCTATCCTATTTAATGCCATTTATTCATTCGAACCGTTCCATCAGCGAGGTTAAGCTCCTGCTTCAAAGGCATATACGAAACTACAATCTCAATCACAAATTGACCTACGGCGACCTTGAGTGCTCGCCAATCGAATACCACAGTATTGCCACAGGAACCAATCGGATATTGCCGCTTTGGGCCTACATTGACCGTCTGTATTAAGGGGTGATATTATGCATGTAGCCATTATAGGCGCTGGATTTAGCGGAATGCTCGCTGCCTATCTTCTCGAGAAAAAAGGAATCGATGTCACAGTCTATGAAAAAGAAGCTTTTGTAGGCGGGCATTGTCGAACACTTGTCAGCAAAGACCTTTTAGTTGAACTGGGAACGGTCTTTTGCTTTAGCGAGCACATTAAAGAACTCTTATTGGAACTCGGAATCACCTATTCAGAGCGCTTTACTTACAGAAACTTTGTGGATGAAAACTACGAAAAAGTGGAGCATTTGTCTCATCATGAAGTTGCAATTCTAATTGAGGAACTTTCGCGTTTGGAAAAATTGTTCAGTTACTACTGTGACGATTCGAAATGCTTGAATTATGGCGAAATTCACGAAGATTTGATGCTCCCACTCAGTCAATTTCTTAAGTTTCATAATCTGGATACGATTAGTCAAGTGTTTGCACCTCATTTGTCGTCATATGGATTTGGCTGCATCGATGAAATTCAGGCGTATTATGCTTTTAATGTGTTCAATCTTCAGACGCTTTATGCTTTCATCAAAGGTGACAAGTTGTTATTTATCGATAAAGGCGTATCGGAGATCACTTATAAATTGAGTCAAAACATATCTGATATTCGGTATTCTATTGAAGTGAAAAATATTGAACCCATAAATCATCTAGTTAAAGTAGAGACGGACTATGAAACCGCTTTTTATGATAAAGTGCTTATCACGACGAAATTGCCAAAAGATGTGATTAAGGATGCACTCTATAATGGGCTTATGAAAAAAATCGACACCAATCCTTACATCACATGCGTTTATGAAGTTGAGGATAAAAATATCGTCACCACCTATTACAAACCAAATTTAGGCAAGAAAGAGCGCATCCAGTTTTTCCACACCCACAGGCAAAAGGATAAGTCGATACTCGTCGCATACGCCTATGGCACCATCAATGCATCTCTTATCAACACCATCACAGAGGACATAAAAAAAACAGGTGTACATGTTAAACACCTGATAACGGCAAAACAATGGTATATATTCCCACATCTAAAATCCGAGAGTCTGACTCGAAATTTCTATGTCGATCTAGCAGAGCGTCAGAAGACAAGCAACATTTGCTTGATCGGATCGCTCGTTTCAAAACCTGCGATTTCAAATTTGTATGCTTCTGTAAAGGATTTTGTGGGGAAAAATTTTGGATAAATGATCAGGGGGTCGGACCCCTTGATCATAATGATCACGGGGTCCGA
>DMYC01000070.1 GCA_003482695.1 Clostridiales bacterium UBA8960 | reverse complement strand
CGCAAACAACTATGGTCCAGCACCTGGAAGTGCAGAGATTAATTTCGGCAGAATTCTGGCCGATCATTTAAGCGGACATCGCGATGAACTGATCATTTCGACGAAAGCGGGATATGGCATGTGGCAGGGTCCTTATGGAGATGGAGGCAGTCGAAAATACCTTTTTGCAAGCCTTGATCAAAGTTTGAGGCGGCTAAAGCTTGATTATGTGGATATATTCTATCATCACAGACCAGATCCAGAAACCGATCTTGAAGAAACGGTTATGGCACTAGGTGATCTGGTGCGGTCGGGTAAAGCGCTCTATGTGGGATTATCCAACTATTCAAGGCGTGACACTGAAAGAGCAGCGCCACTCTTTGAAAAACATCGCGTGCCTTATGTCATCTCTCAGCCGAGTTATAACATGTTCAATAGAGGTATAGAGCAGGATGGACTGCTTGATGCACAGGAGAAGATAGAGGCGGGAACACTGGCGTATCAAGTATTGTCGCAAGGTCTTTTGACAGATAAGTATTTGAAAGGCATTCCCAAAGCGTCGCGAATCGAAAAAAGCCACTGTGAATGGTTGAACCAAAGTGACCTCACTCAGCAGAGGCTAGATCAGCTTATAAAGCTAAATGCACTCGCAAATTCAAGAGAGCAGTCGTTATCGCAAATGGCTATTGCTTGGGTTTTAAGAGACGAAAGAGTGACTTCAGCCCTCATGGGTGCAAGCAATCCAGACCAGATTTTACAAAATGTACAGGCACTGAATCATTTGGCGTTTTCAAGTGAAGAGCTGGATGAAATCGATCAAATTTTAGGAGTGAAGAAGTGAAGCGAATAATCCTTGCGATGGCATTTGTGGTGTTGCTCCTTAGTGGCTGCACATCAAACACCCCTTCCGAAGAAACAACCGAAGCGCAGAATAATGGTCTTACTCTGGAAGAAAAAGTGGGACAGATGATACAGGTGGAGCGAGGTGGCATGTCACTTTCACGAATTAAAGCCCTTAACATCGGATCTGTTTTAAGTGGTGGAGGCAGTGCACCAGGTAACGGATCGATCAGTCAGTGGCAAAACATGATGAAGCAATTTGACGAAGCATCCAGAGGCTCATCAAGTGGCATTCCTGTGATCTATGGCATCGACGCAGTCCATGGCAACAACAATGTCTTAACAGCCACGATTTTTCCCCATAATATCGGTTTAGGTGCGGCAAACGACCCAGACCTTATGCGAAGAATTGGCCGAGCAACTGCTGAAGAGATGAAAGTCATCGGCGCACATATGAATTTTGCACCAGCGCTATCAATTGTTAATGACAAACGCTGGGGAAGAACTTATGAAGGGTATAGTGAAGACCCAGAAATCGTCGCAAACCTTGGCATTCCATACATCTTAGGCTTAAAAGAATATGGAATCATCTCGACGGCGAAACATTTTGTCGGCGATGGCCACGTCAAGTACGGCACGGGCGAAGGCGACTTTTTGCTCGATCGAGGCGATGTCGATATGTCCGTTGAAGCGTTGATGGCGATTTATGGACCTGTTTATCAGTCTGCCATAGACGCTGGCGTCGATGCAATCATGGTGTCCTACAGTAGTGTTAATGGCAATAAGATGCATGGACATGAGCACCTTTTAACCAGAGTTTTGCGAGACGAAATGAACTTTAAGGGCGTTCTGATTTCAGACTGGGAAGGCATTCAAGCGCTACCTGGCACACTTGATGAACAAGTGGTGAATGCTGTAAATGCGGGAATTGACTTACTTATGCAACCTTATAATGGCGAAGAGGTCTATTACATTTTACTCAAAGCGGTCAAAGAAGGCAGGGTATCTGAAACGAGAATCGACGAAGCGGTTTCCAGAATTCTTGATATGAAAGAAAAAGCCGGTCTTTTTAAGCATTCAGAATCTTTTGAAACCTATAAGATAGGCACGGACTTTGCGCGTGCGACAGCAAGAGAGGCTGTGGCTAAATCTCAAGTTCTGCTAAAAAACGATCGTGTACTGCCTCTTAGCAAGAATCAGAAAATTTATGTCATGGGACCTGCGGCAGACCATATTGGCATACAGTGTGGTGGCTGGACCGTAGAGTGGCAAGGCACCATGACCGAGACGTTTTTATGGGGTGATAGCATCCTGGGTGCATTTAAAGAGTCAACGGATGCCTTGGTGGCTAATCCAGAGGATGCGGATGTCATTGTGCTTGTCGTAGGAGAAAAACCTTATGCAGAAATGAGAGGGGATACCGATGACGCAACGCTTGGTGGTCCGCTATCTCTTGAAGGCAACCTTGATGCAATCGCGCTCGCTAAGAAATACGACAAACCTGTCGTGACTTTGATCGTGGCGGGAAGACCACTAGTCATTGAGCCTTATATTGACGATTGGGATGCTGTCGTCATGAGTTTTCTACCAGGCACCGAAGCGCTGGGAATCACAGATGTTTTATATGGCATCGTACCATTTACCGGAAAGCTACCCGTTACTTGGCCAAAGGAAACCAGCGGATTTGATGTAACATATTTAAGATTTGAGCGGTCGTCAGAAGTGCTTTTCCCACTAGGTTATGGATTGGAGATCAAATGAAAATCATAAGAACTGAAAAACAGACAAATAGCAGACTTACTGAAGTTATGCTTAAAGAAGGCATTGAAGCTAATATTGAGCTAAAAGTGAACAGTCAAATAGACTATCAGACACATATAGGATTTGGAGGTGCTTTTACTGAAGCGGCCGCTACTACGTTTTATAATATGTCTGAGGCCAGTCAAAACAAAATCATAAAAAAATACTTCGATCCAGTCGAAGGTCTTGGATACACGATGGGCCGCGTTTCCATCCATTCATGCGATTTTTCTCTTGAAAACTACACATATGTGGAAGAAGGAGATCAGACGCTAGAGACTTTCGATATAAGCCGCGAGAAGAAGTGGGTGCTCCCGATGATATCGGCAGCTGAAAAGACTGCGGGAACCAAGCTGAAAATTTTGGCCTCACCGTGGTCACCGCCAGCGTACATGAAGACAAACGGCAATATGAACCACGGTGGCTCGCTATTACCTGATTATGAGAGCCTTTGGGCTGCTTACTATGTCAAGTATATTCAAAAGATGAAAGAGGAAGGCATAGGCATTTGGGGCATCAGTGTTCAAAATGAACCTGCAGCTGTACAAGTTTGGGATTCTTGCATCTATTCTGCTGAAGAAGAACGGAATTTCGTTAAGAACCACCTTGGACCAACTCTTGAAAAAGCGAACTTACAACATGTCAATGTCGTCATTTGGGACCATAATCGCGACTTGATCGTGGAACGGGCGGATACTGTACTTTCTGATGAAGACGCAAGAAAATACGTTTGGGGCACGGGCAATCACTGGTATGTCAGTGAAGCATTCGAAAACCTTGAAAAGCTTCATAAACTTCATCCAGACAAGCACATTCTTTTCACGGAAGGTTGCCAAGAAGGTGGGCCTCATCCAGACTCGTGGGAAACGGGTGAGCGTTATGGGAGAAACATTATTGGCGATTTCAACCATTTTTCAGAAGGCTGGCTCGATTGGAACCTCGTTCTAAATGAGCAAGGCGGTCCAAATCATGTCGGCAACTATTGTGATGCGCCGATCCTTTGTTATGAAGAGAAGGACTATGTGCACCTGAATAGCTCATACTATTATATTGGCCACTTTTCAAAATATATTCGCCCAGGCGCAAAACGCATACACCTTCAGCTAGACACCTGTGATTCAGTTTATGCCACTGCGTTCAAAAACGAAGATGGCTCAAAAGTCCTCGTGCTGATGAATGAGGGGGAACAGGTGCAAGGCATCAATTTTAAGGTAGATGAAGACCGATTTGTCGATTCGGTGCCTGGTAGAAGTATAACGACGTATTTGATTTGATATGAAAGAGTCAAAAACACGCGCTCTAATAGCAGTGCGTGTTTTTTTTTAGTTAAATCTGAAAATTTCATTAAAATCATTGTAATCACATGACATGGCTGTTCGAATAAGGATATAATGAGTTGGGGGTGAGTTGGGGGTGTCAGTATTTTTGACTCACTACTGTTTGTCAGATTTATGGCTTATCTAATTGAAAAGGAGAAATATCCAATGAAATATCACATGATTGTAGAGCAAACAAAAGCTTATAAAAACCGGATAAAGTATGATGACATAAACAACCGTTTTTATGAAACTGAATTTTTGAGTCTTTTCCATGCGCGCAATTGCCCGTATCCATATGGATGGGTCGCAGAAACGGGCACACCGCCAAATTTCCATTTGGATGTGATACTTGTTTCAGATCAAACTTATGAACTTGGTGAACGAGTAAGTATTAAGCTCATAGGTGTTTTCAAGAGAGCGGATGATGATCACAAGCTCGTGGCGGTGCCATTTGAAAGTCAATTCGCTGATATTAGCGAGCTAGATAGTGAAGCG